>JAVKTQ010000007.1 GCA_031460455.1 Sporomusaceae bacterium | reverse complement strand
AATATCCCAGGCGGAGCGCTGCAGCAGCACACCGTTTTCAAGGGCAAGTTGCCGGCTCACCTGGACCGGCTTATCGAAAAATGCCCGGCGATCAAAGCGCTGTGCGTGCCGGTTAGCAGCTTGGCGGCCACGCAGAAAGACCTGGCCGTTACTGGCCGTCCCGCGCATATCGCCTATGGCCAGGTTCTCGACTATCTCAGAAAAGGAGGTAAGTAAATAAATGACCTATAAACACGGTGTGTACGCATCCGAAATCCCCACCTCGATCCTGCCGCCCGTGCGTACGAGCGCCGGCCTGCCCGTCGTATTCGGCACGGCGCCGGTCAACCTGGCGACTGCGGCGGCGGCGGTCAATACTCCGGTGCTCTGCTACACCTACACCGAGGCTGTAGCCGCCCTCGGCTATTCTGACGACTGGGCCAACTACACTCTGTGCGAGTTCATGAATTCGCATTTCTCCCTTTTCGGCGTTGCGCCCGTCGTATTCGTCAACGTCCTGGACAGCGCCACCCACAAAACCGCTGTCACCAACTCTGCCGCCGTGCTGGTCGCCGGGCAGAAGACGTTGACCGATCTCGGCATCCTGCTCAGTTCGCTGGTCGTCAAGCTCACCGAAGCCGGCCAGCCGCTCATCAAAAATACCGACTATACCGCCGCCTTCGATGACGACGGGAAGGTTCTCATCACCCGCGTCGTCGGCGGCGCCATCACCACCGACACCACGTCACTGGTCGTAACCTACGATAAACTCGATCCCGCCGCCGTCGACAAGGACGATATTATCGGCGGCATCGACGGTACCACCGGAGCGCCCGAGGGCCTGGAGCTCATCAACAAGGTGTTCCCCTTGTTCCGCCTGGTCCCTGGGATGATCCTGGCGCCCGGTTGGTCGCACGATCCCGAGGTCGAGGCGGTCATGAAAGCCAAGGCCGGCAACATCAACAGTCATTTTAAGGCCATTGCGGTCGTTGACATCGACAGCACCAGCACGGGCGCCGACCTCTACAGCGAGGTCCCCGCGTGGAAAACCACCAACAACTATGTCGACCCGCTGGAGATCCCCTGCTGGCCCCAAGTGAAGCTCGGCACCAAGCAGTACCACCTGTCCACCCAGCTGGCCGGCATTATGTGCAAAACCGACGCTGCCAACGACGATATCCCGTATGTCAGCCCGTCGAACAAGTCCCTCCAGGCTAACGGCGCGGTGCTGGCGGACGGTACCGAAGTGGTGCTCGGCCCCGAGCAAGCGGCCTACCTGAACGGCGAAGGCATCGTGACGGCGCTCAATTTCATCGGCGGCTGGAAGGTCTGGGGCAACCGCACCGGCTGCTATCCGGGCGTGACCGACCCGAAAGATGCGTTTATCCCCATCAAGCGCATGTTTAACTGGATCGCCAACACGCTGATCCTGACCTACTGGCAGAAGGTCGACAACCCCATGAACCGGCGGCTCGTCGAAACCGTCACCGATTCGAACAATATCTGGCTTAACGGCCTCGCCGCCCGCGGCATCATCCTCGGCGGCAGAGTTGCGGTCCTGACCGAAGAAAACCCGACCACCGACCTGATGGACGGGATAATTCGGTTCCACGTTTACGTGACGCCGCCCGGGCCGGCGCGTGAAATCGACTTCATCCTCGAGTACGACCCGGCGTACCTGGCTACGCTGTTCGGGGAATAGGAAGGGGGATAAGAGATGAATCAGGTACCTGAAAAACTCATCTCCTACCGGGTTTACCGTGACGGCGTCGACCTGGTGGGGACCGCCGACGTGCAGCTGCCCGAGCTCGAAGCCATGACTGAGACGATCAAGGGCGCCGGGATTGCCGGCGAGGTAGATAGCCCCGTCCTCGGGCACTACGGCAGCATGACGCTCGTGTTGAACTGGCGGACGCTAGTCAAACCGATCGCCTTTTTGTCGCGGCAGGAGGTTCATGCGCTGGACCTTCGCGGCGCGTCTCAGGTGATGGATTCCGCGTCAGGGGCTTACAAGGTTGTTCCGATCAGGATCACCATCCGGGCCACCCCGAAGAAAACCTCGCTGGGCAAGTTCGAAGTCGGCGCCCAGATGGAAAGCAGCAACGAACTCGAGGTCTCCTACATCAAGGTTGCCCTCGACGGCGCGGATGTCATCGAAATCGACAAGTACAACTATATCGCCAAGATCGACGGCGTGGATGTACTCGCCGACGTCCGCTCGGCGCTGGGGCTGGTTTAAGAAAAGCGGGGGCTCCGTAAAAACGGGGCCCCTGACTTCATGAAAGGGCTGTGAACATGAACATCAAGTTTGGCAAAACCCATACCTTCGAAGGTAAGGAATACAAGGAATTGAAGATCGACCTCGACGGCCTTACAGGGAAAGACCTCGTCGACGCGTCGCGGGAAGCGCGACTGCTCGGAGACGCGGGTCAGGTGCAGGAGTTTTCGGCCGTTTACCTCGCCGTCGTGTCCGCTAAGGCCGCAAAGGTACCCGTCGACATGATCCTCGCCCTTCCCGCCAAGGATTTCACGGCGGTGAAAACGGCGGTGCAAAATTTTTTACTCGGATAGACCTCCCGGCGGGAGATCCCGGTGCGCTGCTCAGGGTCGTGTGTGTCCGACTGGCCAAGGCGACGTATACGCCGGCCATGGTCTGGTTCAACACGCCATTACTAGAGCTGGCGCAATGGGTAGACGCATCGATTAAGGTTGCGAGCGAAAAGCCGACTCGTTAGAAAGGATGGTGCCTAATGGCCAGTAAAACGTACGAAATAGCCTTTAACCTCGCCGCTAGGCTCGGCAGTTCGTTCAGCAGCACCTTCTCCGGTGCGTCGCAGCAATTGTCCACCCTGCAGACCAACGTCAAGAGCACCCGGGCTGCCATGCGCGAACTGGAGATGCAGCAGCGGAAAGGTATCGTTTCCACCCTAGAGTACGCGGCAAGTTACGAAAAACTGACTGCGCAACTCTATAAGGTCGAGCAGCTGCAGGGGCGGCTGGCCAGGTCGCAAGCACTTCAGAGCCGGGTGAGCGGGGTTGGGGACAAGGCCAGGGGCGTGGCTACCACGGCGGCGGCCGCCGGGGCTGGTCTCGCAGTTCCCGCAGCGGCGGCGATTTCTTTCGATACCGAAATGGCCTACGTGGCCAAACAGGTCGACAATGCCAGGGATGAGGCGGGCAGACTGACGGAAATCGGTCTGCAGGCGAAACTGGATATCCTGGCACTGTCCAGGGATCTGATGAGGTACCCCGACGAAGTCGCGAAAGCTTATGCCCTTTCCGCCAGGTCAGGTGTCAAGGGAGCTGAAAATCTCCGCAGGATGACGGAGATGGGCGTCATGATGGGGACAGCCTTCGAACTGCCGGCCGAGCAGGTGTCCACCGACATGGCGAAGATCGGCAACGCTCTGGGCTATAACCTGGAAACGGCCGAGGGCATTGCCAAGCTGGAAGCCCTGGCCGACAAGATCAACTACGTCGACGACCAGACGCTGGCCACCGGCGACGAACTGATTGACTTCGTAAAACGCACCGCTGGCGTCATAAAGGGACTGGCGCCGTCGATGAGCGAAGGTTTGACCATCGGTCTGGGGGGCGGATTGTTGGCTGCCGGCGAGCGGGCCGAGATTGCCAGTCGGGCAATCAATAACATGCTGACCAAATTCGCCGCGGCGCCAGTGGAGTCAAAGGGTTTCCAGGAGGCTCTGGCTGTAATCGGCATGAGCGCTGAGCAGCTGCAGTCCGGGATGATCAAGGACGCCGACGCTACGATCCTGAACCTCTTCGAGCGCATTCAGATGCTCGATAAAGCAACTCAAAACAACGTGCTCGCCGAACTGATCGGCAAGGATCATATCGACACCATCAGTAAGCTGACAGGGAACTACGACAAATTCCTGGACGCCATCAAAAAAGCAAATTCCGAGGCTGCCAAGGGCAGCGTGCGTAAAGAATTCGAGATAATGTCTAAGACCTCAAAGAGGCAATTGGAAGGTACCCAGGCTGCGCTCGCGCGGGCGGCCGGGGCTCTGGGCGAAAGCTTGCTACCGAGCCTCAATGAAAAAGCTCAGGGTCTAGCCAACTTGGCCGAATCGATCGGCATGTTCGCCCGTGAGCATCCGGCACTGACAAGCGCTGTTATGACTGGCGCTGCCGGGCTGGTGGCCTTTGCGCTGGCAGCGTCGATGGCAACCTTCGTTGTCGCCAGGGCAGTGGCGCCGCTGATCGCGTTTACACGCTGGATGTTCCTGGGCAGGATGGCCACCGACGGTACGGTTCTCGCATCCCGAGCCGCCATTATAGCGACAAGGGCCTGGGCGGCAGCGCAGTGGCTGATCAATGCGGCAATGGCCGCAAATCCTATCGGGCTCGTTATCGTCGGTGTAGCGGCGCTGATCGCCGCTGGCTGGGCGCTCTACAAAAACTGGGATACCGTGCTCGCCTGGTTTCAGGAGAAATTCGCCTGGTTGGAAAGCGCGTGGGAAAAGCTCAAGAATCTGTTCGGCGCCGGCATAAACGTCCCGGTCAGCATGCCCGTCGCCGGCGGAGTCGGCGACATACCCGTCATCCCCCACGCTGCCGGTGGCATCTTCGACCGACCGCATGTCGGCCTGCTCGCCGAGGCGGGGGTACCGGAATCTGCAATCCCCATCGACGGCAGCAGCCGGTCGCTTGGGCTGTGGCAGAAAACCGGGGAGATGCTGGGCGTGTCGGCGGGCGGCGGTGGTACCTTCACCGCCACATTCGCGCCGGTCATCCAGGTGGGCGACAGTGCGAAGGCGGCGGATGTGCAAAAGGTGCTCGACGACGAGCGGGCAAAATTCCGGCGGATGTGGGAAGACATGCTGCAGGAAGCGAGGCGGCTCAGCTATGCCTAGCACATATACGACCGTCCAAGGCGATGCCTGGGATATCATCAGCCTGAAAGTCTACGGTACCGAAAAAAGCATGTCGACGCTCATCGAAGCCAACCCGGCCCACCGTAACACCGTCATCTTCGCAGCGGGGGTGCTGCTGACCGTTCCCACCAGGTCAGTCTCGTCCATTCCCGGTAGCGTCCCCCCGTGGAAAAGGGGCGTGGAGTAGGTGGAGTCCCGGCGCGTAGTAGTCAGCCTGACCTACAATCACACGAAAGTATCCAGCGACATCGCCCGGTTCCTGCTTTCCCTGACCTACACTGACAACTCCAGCGGCCAGGCTGACGATCTGCAAATCACGCTGGAAGATCGCGAACAGCTCTGGGCAAACGGCTGGGTACCGGAGAAAGGCGACACGATTTCGGCGCAGCTGACGGCGCTGAATTTCAACGGCGAAGGCAGCCGCGAGACGTTGGACTGCGGCTTCTTTGAAATAGATGATTTCGAGATGGCCGGACCGCCCAACGTCGTGACCGTCAAGGCGGTTTCTGCGGCCGTCTCAGCAGCCCTGAGAGGCGAGGAGAACACTCGGGCCTGGGAGAATATCAGGCTTCGGGACATCGCCCAGGACATGGCCGTCAAGGCGGAAATGGGGCTGCAATACCTTGCAAATTATAATCCTTTGTATAAGCGCCGGGACCAGACAGAACAGTCTGACCTGGCGTTTCTTCTCGAATGTTGCGAAAAGGCCGGGCTGGCGCTGAAGGTGACCAACGACAATATCGTCATCTTCGACGAGGAGCAGATGGAATCCCAGTCCCCGGTGATGACCATCGAGAAAGGGAAAAGCAACGTCCTCCGGTACCGGTTCAACTCGCGCAGCCGCGACATCTACCGGGCCAGCGTCGTTCAGTACAAGGATCCATCTACCGGGCAGACATTCAAGCATATCTACGAACCGCCGAACGCGCCGGCGACCGGGCAGTTGCTCAAAATCAACGAGCGCGTCGAGGATGCCGAAGAAGGCAAAGTCCTGGCCAGGAAGCGCCTGCGGGAGAAAAACTGCAAGGAAAACATGGCCAGCCTGACGCTAGTCGGCGACGTCCGCCTGGTGGGCGGGGTGACCGTAATGGTCAAGGGCTGGGGAACGTTCGACGGCAAATACTACATCACCCGCGCGCAGCATTCTCTAAACGGCTACACCGTCGCCATCGACATCCACAAAACCATGGAATACGCTCTGAACGAAGCCAAGACCATTGTCGTAGAGAAGAAGGGCCGCAAGCGGACACGGAGGCGGAAGTGGTATGACAAGTAATTTCAAATTTGTTCGTTACGGTGTGGTGTCGGCCGTCGCCGCCGATCGGGTCCGCGTCGCTTTTGAAGACGAGGACGGCCTGGTCAGCGACTGGCTGCCGGTTGTCGTGCCAAACACCAAGGACAACAAGGACGTCAAGCCCATGGACGTGGGTGAAGATGTCGTCTGTGTGTTCTTGCCGAACGGGGTGTCGTCGGGTTTCTGCCTCGGCGCGTTCTACCGCCAGGGCAATCCTCCGCCGCATACCGACGTCAACGTGCGCAGCGTCAAGTTCGCCGACGGTACCATCGTGTCGTACGACCGCGAGATCCACGTCTTGGACATCAATTGCGGTACCGGTACCGTCAATATCGTCGCCGGCGGCAACGTTAATGTGACCGGCGACGTGATAGCCGACGGAATCAGCCTGAAGCAGCATGTGCATCCGGAGAGCATCGGCACCCAGACCGGGCCGCCGTCGGGAGGTGCGTAACTTGGCGATAGGGACGTTGGGAGATATCGCCTTCGAAGTATCGGCGGAAAAGGTCCGCACCTTCGACAGGCTGCGGCGCCGTGGCGGCGCAAGATTCGCCACCCACGACGTTCTCGGAAAGAAGCCGGTCAAGGAGTTCATCGGCCCCGGACTGGAAAGCATCGGCTTTTCGATGTTCTTCTCCGTGTCCGCCGGCCTTAACCCGCAGAACGAAATCAAAAAACTCCGCGAGCTCCGGGACAAGGGGGGGCCGCTGGAACTGGTAATCGGCGGCGCGGCCGTCAGCGAGAACCTGTGGGTAATCGAGGAGGTTTCCGAGGACTGGGGCCCGGTCGACAACAAGGGCAATCTGCTGTTCGCAAGGGTTGACGTGGATCTCCAGGAATATCCGCGCGATTCTGACGCGACGGGCACGGCGACTAACGCCAGCGCCGCGGCGGCGAGCGGGGAGGAGGAATCTGGATGAGCGAGTTCGACGTGACGGCAACTCTGGGCAAAGTTGATTTCGGCGCCACCGGCGTGAAGGAAATCCTCCAGAACGTCCGGACCATCCTGACGACGCCGATATACAGCGTACCCCTCGACCGGTTATTCGGTATTGATGTCACGATGCTGGACGAGCCCCTGCCGGTTGCCCAGGCGAAACTGACCGCGAAGGTCATCGCCGCTGTACATAAATATGAGCCCCGCTTCCGGGTGACCAGGGTATTGTACGACGGCAACGCCATCGACGGCGTACTCCGGCCGACAGTGAGGGGGAGGATCATCAGTGGAGTTTAAGAATCTACCGCAGATAACGTTTGCGGAGCGTTCGGCCGGGGTGACCGAGGCGGCGCTTATTGCGAAGTACGAGGAGAAAACAAAAAAGACCCTGTACCCGGGCGACCCTGTAAGGCTGCTGCTGGAGGCCGTGGCTTTCATGTTCGCCCAAGTCCGTAATGAAATCGACTACACCGGCAAACAGAATCTCCTTGCATACGCCGTCGGCGATAACGAGGACCATCTGGGCGTGTTGGTGGGTACCGACCGTCTTCCGGCGGCCGCAGCGACCGCGACGCTCAGGTTTACCCTTTCCGCTGCCCAAGCCGGGGCGGTGATCATCCCGGCCGGCACCAGGGCGACTCCGGGGGATAATTTGTTGTTTGCCACCACGGCGACGGCGACCATCCCGGCCGGTCAGACGTACGTCGACGCCGAGGCAACCTGCATCGAAACCGGCGCGAAGGGAAACGATTACGCCCCCGGCCAGATCAACAAGATTGTCGACCCTATCCAATGGGTGGCGTCAGTGACGAACACGACCACCAGCGAGGGTGGCGCCGATATCGAAAGCGACGATGCGTATCGACAGCGGATCAGGCTGGCGCCGGAGTCGTTTTCGACGGCCGGCCCCGGCGGCGCGTACGAGTACCACGCAAAAAAAGCCTCGGCGCTGATCGTCGATGTCTCCGTTATCTCCCCCGATCCCGGCGAGGTCGAAATTCGCCCCCTGCTGGCCGGCGGCGAAATCCCCGGACAAGAGGTCCTGGACGCAGTGACGGCCGCCTGCAACGACAAATCGGTGCGGCCACTGACCGACCTCGTCAGCGTGCTGGCGCCCACGGTTGTGTCTTACGACGTCGACGCGACGTACTGGATCGACAGCGACAACTCCACGGTAGCCGCGACTATTCAAGCGGCCGTGGAGCAGGCTGTGGCTGACTGGGTGCTTTGGCAGAAGTCAAAACTCGGCCGCGACATCAACCCCTCGGAGCTTAACAGGCGCATGGTCAACGCGGGGGGCAAACGGGTGCTGATAGCGTCGCCGGCATACACCGCGCTGCTGAAATCCCAGGTAGCCGTCGCCGGCACTGTGGCGGCGTCATTCGGAGGTTTTGAGGATGGCTAAGCTCCTGCAGTCCGTGAAGATGGCCGATATACTGCCGCCGAACTTATTAGGCGATGAGAATGTTCAAGCCATCGCCGAAGCGATAGATGCGGAGATGCAGCTGCTGATTGCGGACATCAACCAGGGGCTGCATTTGCCACGCCTGAACGAGCTGGTCGAGGCAGTCGTCGCTCTGCTGGCCTGGCAGTGGCATGTTGATTTCTACGATTCGACGCTGCCGATCGCGAAAAAGCGCGAACTAGTCCGGCAGTCGATAGCCTGGCACCGGCGGAAGGGTACCCCCGGCGTCGTACAGGAAATGGTGTCGACAGTCTTATCGAGCGGTGTTGTCTCCGAATGGTTCGAATACGGCGGCGATCCGTACAAGTTTAAAGTCGAAACGGACGAGATAATTACTGACGAGACGGTTTATGACCGCCTATTCAGTTTGGTCTTTGCCGTCAAGAATGAGCGCTCTTGGCTGGAGAGCGTGACTGTACGGAGAACCTGGTCGGGTGCAGTGTATTTCGGGGCAGCGCAGGTTTTCGGTAAAAATCTGACCTTGTACCCGGTTGCGTTCACCATGGAAGCGGTCACCGGGCCGACTTATTTCGGAAGCGCGCTGCATAGCGGCAAAATACTGAGTTTGGAGGTGTCGTGATGGCATTTAACGGCATGACGATGACGACCAAGGGCGTCACTCTGCAGACCAAGGTTCAGGCGGGGGCGACGCTTGCGTTCACGAAGATCAAGCTGGGCGACGGTGAGTTGCCCGTGGGTGGCACTCTGGAGGCGCTGACCGACCTGGTGAGCCCGAAGCTGATCGTCAATATTGAGTCGGTCACATCGCTGGGAGATGGTACCTGGCGGGTACGAGGAACGCTCACGAACACCGGTCTCGCGACCGGCTTTTTTGTGCGCGAGATCGGTCTATTCGGTACCGATCCGGATGACGGTGAGGTCTTGTACTCTGTGGCCAACGCCGGCAGCCAGTGCGATTACCTGCCGGCCGGCGGCGGCGCCGTGGTGGTCGAGCAGGTTTTCGATATCGTGGTGGCGATTAGCAGCTCGGCGACGGTGACGGCGACCATCAACGAGGGCGCGGTGTTTGTTTCGCTAGCGACGGTGCTGGAGAGGCTGGGGCTGTATCTCCCCCTGGCCGGCGGCACAATGTCCGGTGCCATCGCCATGGACAGCAACAAGGTAACCGGACTAGCCGACGGCACGACCATCGGCGACGCCGTCCATTTCGGCCAATTTGCAAATACCACGGGTGCCTCGGGGTACCAAAAACTGCCCGGAGGTAAGATTTTGCAATGGGGAACGACCGGGTCGCTGACGCATGATACTCCCGCGACTGTTACGTTCCCCATGGCATTTCCAACCGCATGTCGCGGTTTTTCCCCGTGTATTAACGGAGATATTGGTACCACGGCTACCAGCTTACAGGTCACAGCTCTTTCAGCTTCACAGGCGACCGTAAAGCATATTGCGGATACAAGTGCATCCGCAAACTATTTCTATTTGGCTATAGGCGAATAGGGGAGGAAAGGGACAATGGTAAAAGTACATCACGACGCAAATGGTAATATCCTTGGGTTTTACCCCGATGGCGTTGGCTATGCCACCATCCCTGCGCCGTTCATCGAGGTTGACGATGCAACCCACGCCGAATGTATCGCCAATCCTGGCCGACGCCGGGTGAACATCTCCACCGGCCAAATTGTCGAGTATACACTGCCCGGCCCTGTTCCCGCCGCCGCCGCCACCATCAAACGCGCCGCCATCAACGCCGAGCGTAACCGGCGGGAGCAGCTTGGCTTCACTTATCTCGGCAAAACCTTCGACAGCGACCAGACCAGCGTCATTCGCATCAACGCCGCCGTCAACACGGCCGTCGCCGCCATCCTGGCAAATGGCACGTTTTCCGTCACGTGGACCTGCGCGGACAACACGACCATCGACCTTGGCGCGCAGCAGTTCCTCGGCCTGGCTGGCGCGCTGGCCGCACACTCTGACGGCTTGCACCAAACGGCCCGGACGCTTAAGACTGCCGTCGACGCCGCCATGGCGGCCGGCGCTACGGCAGCGGAGATCGAAGCGTTACCGACCTGGACGGAGTAACAGGAGAGGGGTGGGGGAGTGTCACCGAACGCGGAGCAGATGATCCTCGCCAAGCTCGACGTTATGGAGGCGCGCCAGATTTCCCAGGGCAATGATATCGCTGAGATCAAGGGAAAGATGGCTGTCCAGGATAGGCATTGCGACGAGCGGCACCGGGACGTAGAAGATAATTTCGATGAGGTCTTCGAGCGCTTGCGGGCGGTCGAGCTCTCCCGTGCAAAAAACGCCGGTGTACAGGTCGGTAAGCAACAGGCGGGTGAGGAGGTTGCTAAAAATAAGCGTCTAAAGGCGGCTATTATAGCAGCCGCCTTCACGGCCGGGGCCGCCTTGGTCGAAATGTGGCCGCAAATAAAAAGGGTTCTGGCGATGCTCGCCAGTCCTTAAGGAGAGTGCCTTATGACCGAACAATTAACGGTTATTCTTACGTGGCTTGAGCAGCACCTGGCGTGGGCGCTGCTCATCGTTTTTGTGGCCGTCAACGTCCTGGTGCTGGCCGCCATGGCCTTGTACGTCAAAGCCAGGGGCCTGCCGTCGGGGCGCTTCAAAACCGCCTTGCACAAAATCCTTTTCGAGATAGATCGTAGCTGCGATTACATGGGAATTCCGTCGAGACGTGCCCAGGCGATCAGCCAGTTCCAGCAGCTGATGTTCTGGCCGACACTAAACAAGTGGCGTATCTATCCGCCGGCCGCCGTCATAGGATGGATTATCGACGCCGAGGTGGCAATCATCCGACGGATGCAAGCCGCGACCGGAATTGAGAATTTGCACCAGGAGGACGCGCCGGCGCCGCCGGCCGTCCCGAGCGATAACCCTGGGGAGGGAGCATAAATGCGAGTTGAAATAATCGAGACGGGCCTGGCGCCCGCCCGTGAAATGACACCCATGACCGAGGTGAGGGGCATTGTCATCCACCACACCGGCAACTACGACGTCGACGCATCGGCCGAGCAAATTTACGGCTGGCATGTCCATGAAAACGGTTGGGCACACATCGGGTATCATAAGATCTTCCGCAAGGGCGGCGAGGTCGAGCGCGGCCGGCCGGAGGAGTACCAAGGGGCGCATTGCCCGGGGGCGAATAGCTTCACCCTGGGGTACCATTTATCCGGCAGTTTCGGGGGCCAGCTCCCTGCCGATGCGCAGCTTCAATCCATCGTGGCGGCTGCCGCCGACGACTGCGAGAAGTATGGCTTCGATCCGATGGGCCTACTGCCGAACGGCAAACCCGTAATCAGTGGCCACCGGGACTGGATGACTACCGAGTGCCCAGGCGCGATGCTGTACTCGATCCTGCCCCAGATCCGGCAGCAGGTGGCCGAGGCGCTGGCCCAGGGGGTGGCGTAGGTGGGCATAAAGCTGCGCTTGGTTACCTGCGAGAATGGCCAGTGGTCAACCGAAGACAGCAAATTGCATCCCGGTGACTGCTATTACCTGAAATTTCAGGGTAGCTGCAAAGGCTACGGTTGCACTTGGGATAATTGCGACGGACGTCATTTCGTCGTTGTTCTGCCGAACGGGGCGCACTGGCACGGCGGTCTTCGTGCTTCAAACTGCGGCCGACCGGAGGACAAGCATCACCGGTGCTGGTGCATCCACGGCGAACTGCCCCACATCACCATCGATAAGAACGGCGACACCTGCCCAGCCGGAGCCGGCAGCATCCTCTGCGGCGGCTGGCATGGTTTTATTCGTGGCGGAGAGCTGGTGGAGTGCTGATGGCTAAGGCAAAGGTCTCGGAGAAATATGTCCGCTTCTGGTGCCCCGGCTGCAAAGGATATCACATCGTTCCTATCGCCGGAAATTATAAATGGGATTTTTTCGGCGATGCCGAGCGGCCGACGCTGAGCCCGTCGATTCTCCGGCGCTCCGGGCACTATGCGCCGCATGCCAAGCCGGACGGCCATTGTTGGTGTACCTATAACGCCGAGCAGGAGAAGAAGGGTGAACCGCCGGCACCGTTCAAATGTACCGTCTGTCACAGTTTCGTGCGCGACGGCTGCATTCAGTTCCTTAACGACTGTACCCACGAGCTGGCCGGGCAGACGGTGGAACTACCGGACATTGAGATAGGGGGTGATACCAATTGACACGCTCAAAAAAATGGCTGTGGCTCTGCTTATTCTTGCTGCTGTTTTCGCTGCCGGCTATTGGGCAGGCGTCCGGGACGGAGCCGGAGACAGTGACGCTTACGAGAGCCGAATACAATCAATTAGTCAGCAACTCGCAGAGGCTCGGGCAAATAATCAGCATATTACAGACCAGCTCGCCGAAGCTCGCTTCCGACTTGCTGACGGCATTGGACAAGTTAGCGACAGCAGAGAAATTATTCAAGGAGTCCGACAGCAAATTAACGACGGCGCAGGACTACTCGAAGAAGCAGGACGCCTTAATAGCGACAATCAACGAGTCCTTCGTGAAGCTGGCGAAAGAGCAGAAGTCGGCGCTCAAAAAGGCCGAGATTGAGGGATGGGTTAAGGGACTAGTCGGTGCTTATATCGGTTATGAAATCGGAAAACGTACGCGATGATGAACGAAATCCCCCTGACCGCACACACGGTCAGGGGGATTTTTGCATTTGTGCGCATGTTGAATAAACGGGCGGTACCCGAATCATGCGCGATGTTTTCGTTTGTAAAAGAACAATCTATGTCAAGGGCCAGCATGCACGCCAGCCTCGAGGCGGGTTCCCGCGACGCCCCGGAGGGCGTTTCGGCCTGTACCCAGCAGGCCATCGTCAGGCGGGGCCGGCCGTCGCCGGCGTCATTCTGCGAGTTGGATGGTAACAAAGGCGTTTCTTCCTGGGTAAATCACTTGCGAAAGATAGGTTATTTTCCTTCTGCCTTCGGTCATAACTTTTTTTATGAATTCCGACCGTTTCTTGTCTGTATTGAACGAGATGCAGATCTTGTTATCAATAATCACCTGGTAAACGATGGTTTCGTTTTTGTGCTTGTTATACATTGTTGTTGCCTCCGTTAAATTATCTTCTTAGTTATAATATATACTAAGATGGCATGTAGGTCAATAATAATTTTATTATTTTAGATAATATATTTACAAAGATGATATAATTTGATATCCTATTGCCAGGAGGGGATTGTATGCCCAGAAGTGAAGCCATCCCGGAAGCCGAGGCGCGGGATATCGAATTTGAAATTAAGAAGCAGATCGCCGGCGCTGGCTCGAATGTCTCTGACGTCGTGCGCCGCCTGAATGAAAAATACGGCACGAATGATACTGCCCCCAATGTTACCCGGCAGCTCAAGCAGGGAACGCTCCCGGTATGGAAGATGCTCCGGATCGCCGACGTGCTCGGCTACGAAATACGATGGAATAAAAAATAGGGCAGATTGTTCTACCCTAGGTGGGATCCCCGGCCTATGCGGTCGGGGGCTTTTTGCGTTTGCAGGAACTTTTTTCTTTGTGTTGAATTTTCGCAACGAAAGGAAGTGCTTTATATGCTACCTGTTTTTCGGGTCTTCGCAAAACATATTATAATAATTCTGTTACCTGCTTTATTTTTTGGTCTTCTTGCATTTGCTTTGTGTTATAATGAAAAAACCTATCAATTAACAACCATTATTGACAATGGCGTTATATATGAAAATGGAAGCTATAAGGATATTGAATCTGGAGCATTATTCGTAAGTAAAACTAAAACAAAATATGGCGGAACTGGATTGAAAAATGTATCTGTGGTTGATGGACTTTTTATAATAAAAACTGCTTCAGAATCACAACAAGAAGCGGAACAGTTGATGGACACAATATTAAATGAAGTTATGGTAAGACACTCGAATATTTTTCAGATGTATCTAAATAATAGGGAAGACCAAATGAGGTATTATAATACTTGCCTCGAACGTATAGACCGTCAAACAGAAGAAGTCGGTGCCGTTATAAATGCAAACAAAGAAAATGTTGCCTTTGTAGCATTAATGCAGATAGAAAAAAATAGATATGCCAATAATAAACTGGCGCTAGAACGTGAAGTCCAACAGTACGTCAAGAACACCGCAGAACCTAAAGTTAAACCCACCAAGATAATCAGTAAACAGTTAAAGGTAACTGATGTTTTATATAAAATAACTTTCCTTGGCGTAATGATTGGATTTTTATTGGGGTTGGTTTACGTAGTCCTGATAAAACATAAGGAGATCATGAAAGCGCTTAATGAGCGAGTGAATACCTAAATAACAATCAGGAAAGGGAGGATGGTTAAGCCCCCGGCGCTGGCCGGGGGCTTTTTTTATTTATAAAAAAAGCGACCAGGAGCATGATCTCCTGGCCTTGTTCGATACACGGATTGTCTTTATCATAACCGAAGAATGGGAGCGGGTAAATAGGCTGTCGGGCTCAGTTGAGAGGGAGGTTAGTCCTAATGGTTGATGGGTACCAACGTTACAGGATGCCTAATAGTTACCCAATTAGTTTTCTCTTTGCAATAACAAACTCTTCTTCAGTAAGGGCACCAGAATCTTTTAGTTTTGCAAGTCTTTCTAATTGAGTAATGATGTCGTTATCAGGCGGTGTCACTTTCGGTGCGCTTGCGTGCTCCTTAATTCCTGAAATTCTAGCTCGAACATATTCGCAAAGATCTCTGGCTTGTTGCTTATCAACTTGTTGAATTTTCGCTTTGTTGCCAGAGGTGAAAATAGTTATTTCGCCAAACATTATGCCGGTTTCGTACTGAATTGAACTGATTTTGTCATAAGGGAAATCCTCGACTTTCAGGCCCCACATCAAACCCTTGTCTATAAAGACTAGACGTTTGTTGGTGGCAGTTAGTATGCCTAACCCGTTTCCATATAAGCCCTGAACAATCTTCTCGACGTTCTCATCTTCCCATAGGATGTTAGGAAGTTCTTTTATCTCTTTCTTTCCGAGAAACCTGCTGCAACCATCGAGACCTTTTATTTGGCACTCAATTTGTTCCATCGTAGGCATGGATGCACCTCCGAATCAAAATTGCTGATTTAAGCATACCACCTTGGAAATAATTGGACAAGTACCGTCGATTTTTGTACAATAGTAATGACTTTTATTCATTGTCTGGAGGCGAACTGTTTGCCGAAGGGAGAGACGGTGAAAGCCGGTGCGAAGCTGGTACCTTACAACACCAGGATGGAAGCGGAGACGAAAGCTCTGCTGACTGCCCTGGTCCAGGTCCAGAAGTTGTCCGGCGGTCAGCGCGAACTGATCGAAAGAATGCTTGCAGCCTACGAGGCAAAATATCCGGCGGACGTCGGCCGGGCTCGGGAAATCGTAGCGCTGCTGGTACCATCAGAATAATTGGAAACAACTGACCTGCCATGCAGGCTTTTTTTATTTCCTGATGTAATGATATAATGATTTCATTACTAGTGCAACTAGATGTCGCATTAAGGAGTACAAGCTATGGTAGATATCCGAGTTGATGTGATGGTTAACTTCTATCAAGACGGACGAATAAAGCCTATGGCGATTAAGCTCGACGGTACAAAGCATAATATCAAGCATGCCAACTGCATCGCCAGGCTTTTTTTTATTGAGATGGAAGACGGGCAAGTGGCTGAGTTGAAATATGACATTGAAAGCGGCTCGTGGTGGCTAAAATACCCAAAATAGCGTGGGGATTATTATGGGGAACAAGTAAGTATAAACAGCATTCTTGACCATTCCCTTTTGACAAACACAGCTTCAGAAAGTACAATTATTAACAGGGTTTATTCTTGCCTGTTCGTGGGCGTGCGGACGGCTATCACGGCCTCCGGAGCCGGGTGCGCAGGTTCGATTCCTGCCGGGCGCACCAGAAACGATACCTTGCATGCCTGACGGCGTGCTTTTTTTATAGGGGTATGATGTGGAAATAAATTCCTGGACAAGCCTGGTCCGTCTCGTCGAGAAACGGCGCTGGCTGATCATGATACCGCTGGCGTGCGCCTTCATATTTTCCCACTTTCACCGCTTCGCCATGGGGGTGGTCGCGGAGGATGTTGCGCGCGATTTCGGCCTTACGCACGCCGCCGAACTGGGACTGTTGTCTTCGATTTATTTCTATACCTATGCCGCTCTGCAGATCCCTGCCGGCGTGACCGCCGATACGTGGGGACCGCGCCGCACGATCGCCGCCGCATTGCTGGTGACCGCAGCCGGCACGGTGATGTTCGGCTTGGCGCCCAATCTGGTGTGGTTGTTCGCGGGTCGGTTCCTCACCGCTGCCGGCGTGGCGCTCATCTACATAAACATCGTAAAATTCTACGCCACCTGGTTCCGTAGCCGGGAATTCGGCATGATGTGTGGCCTGTCGTCATTTATCGGCAATCTCGGCTTCGCCCTTGCGGCCGCGCCGCTGGCGATGATGGTTGAAAATGCCGGCTGGCGGGCATCATTCTCAATAATAGCGGTTATCACCCTTATGGTTGCGGCCTACTGCTGGCTGGTGGTGCGCGACCGCCCGCAGGCCCTCGGCTGGCCATCGATTGAAGATATCGAGGCGGCAGAAGGGGTGTCGCCGGCCGTTGACGCCGGCGAGAAAAGCAATATAAGGGAAAGCCTTCGCACCGTCATCGCCAACTGGCATACCTGGCCGCCCTTTGTCGCCGCGACGGCGGCCTACGGCGTTTTTACCACCTTTGCCGGCATCTGGGGCGTGCCTTACCTCATGCAGATCCACGGCCTGACGCGGGTCGAGGCGGCCAGTCACATGGTCGCGGTTTCGGCCGGCTATATGGTGACGGGGCCGGTCGTAGGGTATCTGTCCGACCGCTTCTGCTCGCGCCGCTGGCCGTTCGCTCTCAACATGATGCTGTTCCTGGGCGTTTGGCTGCTGTTTACCGTCTGGGACGGCGGCAAACCGCCGGCGGCCGCGCTCTATCCTCTGTGCGTAATCCTGGGTGTCGGCGGGGCGGGGATGACGCTTACCATGGCGTGCGCCAAGGAGGTCAACCCGCCGCGCATGACCGGCATCGCCACCGGCCTGGTCAACGCGGGCCCCTTCCTCGGGGCGGCGCTCGTTCAGCCGCTGTTCGGACTGGTGCTTGACTTCGGCTGGCAGGGAGCCTACGAGCAAGGGGTAAAAGTATATCCCCTGGAGGCCTTCCAGCTAGCGTTCTGGCTGTGCGCCGGTTTGCTTGCGGTGGCGACGGTGGCGGCCTTCTTCGTCAAGGAGACCGGCTGCGTCAACATCGCCCATAAGGTAATCCGCGGCGGTGAGTTATGAGGCTAATCAATCTATCAGAAGAAGGTGATTTTGCATGATAATCGCCGTAGTCGACGGTATGGGCGGAGGCCTGGGAGCGCAGCTGATAACCCAGCTGACGGCCCATCTCGGGAACAAGGCAGAAGTCATAGCCCTCGGTACGAACGCTCTCGCCACCAGCAACATGGTGCGCGCCGGTGCGGCCCGCGGCGCCACCGGCGAAAATGCCGTCATGGTGTCGCTGCCGAAGGCGGCAATCGTCGCCGGCCCGATCGGTATCGTCATCGCCAACGCCATGATGGGCGAGATAACGCCGCGAATCGCCGAGGTTGTCGCCGGCTGCGACGCCCACAAGGTGCTGCTGCCGGTAAACCAGAGCCATTTCGAGATCGTCGGCCTGGAGAGCCGGCCGTTGGGAATCGTTATCAAGGACGCCGTCAACCGTATCGCCGTGCTGGTCCGCGAGAAGGAAGGCTGCTGACATGGTAACGGTAAAAGACAGGGTAAGGTTCGTCGAGACGGACATGATGGGCGTTGTCCACCACGCCAACTATTTCCGTTGGTTCGAGATGGGGCGGGTGGAGTATCTCAAGCAGGCGGGGGTTTATCTGCTGGAACTGATGGCCGCCGGCATCCTCTTCCCGATCACCGACGTCAGCTGCGCTTACCGGGCTTCGGCCCGTTTCGACGACTGCCTGGCGATCGAGACGACCATGGAGGATTTATCGAAGGTGAAGATGGTATTCACCTACCGGGTCGTGCGCGAGGCGGACGGCGTGCTGATTGCCACCGGGCGCACCCAGAACGCCTTCACCGATGGGGCGGGCAAGATCGTTCGCCTGCCGGCGGAATACTACGACCGCCTGCAAGCGATGTTTACGACGGAAGGAAAACAGTAGTCACCTGTTACCGACGCGTTTAGCTGCGTTGCTGATGCCGCATAAGATAAATGGCGCCCGGCCGATAATAACCTGGAGGAGGTGGCGCCATGAACGACGAAGCTGCCATTGGAGTATTCGACTCGGGCATCGGCGGCCTGACAGTCATCAAAGAACTAACCTGGCTTATGCCGGAGGAGAATTACATTTATTTCGGCGACACAGCCAGAGCGCCCTATGGTTCGAGGCCACCGGCCCAGATCCTGGGCTTCATGCACCAGATCCTGAATTTTTTCGCCGACCGGCGGGTAAAAATGGCCGTTTTCGCCTGCAACACCATGACGGCTCTAGGCCTGGAGGAAGCCCGCCGCCATTATCCCTTCCCGCTGGTGGGCATGAACACCGGTGCACGGGTGGCGCTCAAGACGACCCGCAATAAGCATATCGGCGTTATTGCCACTCAAGCCACCGTTGCCAGCGGTAAACACGGCATGGCGCTGAAGAACCTCGACCCCGATGTTACAGTTTACCCCCAGGCGTGCCCCAAATTCGTGCCGTGCATCGAGCAGGGCGTGCTTGACGGCGCTCCGATCGAGGAAGCCGCACAGGAATATCTCGTGCCGCTTAAGGAAGAACAGGTCGACACTCTCATCCTCGGCTGCACGCATTACCCGTTTATCAGCCCCCTTATTCGCCGGGTCATGGGTCCGGCGGTGGAACTCGTCGATCCGGCCTGCGAGACGGCGCTGGATGCCCGCCGCTGTCTCGTCAAGCGCGGTTCGCTGGCCGCTTCCGGCCGCGGCTCCGTCCGCCTGTGCTTTTCCGGCGGGCTTGATCGGGCCGAGCGGTTGGCGGAAAACATCATCGGCGACCGGCTGGTGGAGTTCGAATATGTCAATTTGCAGGATTACGCCCATCGCTAACGTATATCCTGTGGTAAGAGAGGAAGATGCTAGGTGGAATTATTGCTGTTTTTTGTAGTGGCAGCCGTCGCGCTGGCGGTCGCGGTCTGGCTTTTCATCGCCCGCCAGGGCGATGCCGAGTTCGAGTTTCTCGTCGACCAGCGCACCGACTTCAACCTTGAGGAGCTGAGCGGCAACCGGGCCGTTTTTTCCTGTAACGTGCCATTCGTCAACAAAGGGACCCAGGACGGCACGATTATGGACTGTTTTACCCGCCACCTGTTGCCCCAGGAGCAGTTCGACGCCGTGGAAGTTTCCTCGCGGCTGGAACTGGAAACGCGGCGCCGCAGCGACGGCTATTTTGAGGCGCTCATCGTTCCCAAGACCGACGGCAACGCGGTCATCGTCACGGTCGCTTTCACCGCCAAGCAGGGCGATATCCGGCAGGCTCTCGCCGGCATGGTTGACATGCCTGTCGAAATCTACTTTCAGGTCGTCGCCCGTGGCAAATGGTACGTCGACAAGCAACGCGTCGTCATGATGGCCGACGAAGTGGCCGCGGCGCTCAAACCGGCCGTAGCCGGGGCATAGGAGGGACAAGCAATGGCAATTGTTGAACTAGTACCCGTCAAGACCCGCATCCTCACCCCCCAGGACAATATCGTCGAAGCCATCGCCGCGTACGCGGGCGACAATATCGGTCCCGACGACGTCGTTTCCGTGGCCGAAAGCGTCGTGGCCATAACCCAGGGGCGCGTTGTCCGCCCGGAGGATATGGACATCTGCTTCCTGGCCAAGATTCTCTGCCGCCTTGTGCCCCAAAAGGGAAGCCTTTCGAGCGCCTACGGCATGCAGGCCGCGATGGACGCCGAAGGCAAGTGGCGGGTAACGTTCGCTATGATTATGGGTATCCTGGCCAAGCTCGTCGGCAGGAACGGCGTCTTCTACGAGCTGGCCGGCGAACAGGCCGCCCTCATCGACGACGTAACCGGCACAATGCCGCCCTTCGACAAGCACATCGTTTACGGCCCGGACAACCCCAACGGCGTCGCCGAAGCCATCAAGGCGCGGTTCGGCTGCCACGGGGCGGCGGTGGCCGATGTCAACGACCTGAAAAGGGCCGCTATCCTCGGTGTGACCGTCGGGCTCAACCCGGCCAACCTCGCCCAGATACTTATCGACAACCCCTTCGGCAACGCCAGCCAGCGGACGCCGATCGTGGTAATCAAAAACTACGCCCAGGCCGCCCGAGAGCTGGCAGCCGGATAATTAGGCGCCCGTTGATAAGCGCCCATCTGCGGCGTTGCTCCTCAGAGCGCTTGCTAGCGTACGCCCGTAGTACGCGTCGCGGCGCGCTCTTCCGGTGCGCCTTGCATCCGGGCACTTCTGAACGGTCGCTACGCTGTTATATAAGAACCGAGGAGTCGTTATGGCGAAAATCGGCATTACCACCACCATACCGGCGGAGATCGTGTTTGCCGCCGGGCACACGCCGGTGGACCTCAACAACATCCTCATAAGCCACCCTGAAGCTGTACGGCTGACCGAAGCCGCGGAGGAAGCGGGCTATCCCCGCAATATCTGCGGCTGGATCAAGGGGCTGTATTCCGTCGTCGTTCAGGGCGGCGATATCGACACTGTTATCGCCGTCACGCAGGGAGACTGCAGCAATACCCATGCCCTGATGGAGACCTACGAACTGGCCGGCGTCAGAACTATCCCGTTCGCGTACCCCTTCGACCGCGACTACGACCTGCTGAAGCTGCAAATGGAGAAGCTCACGGCCAGCCTTGGCACGAATTGGGATGCAGTCAACGCCGTCAAGCGCCGTCTCGACGCCGTAAGGGCCAAGGTGGCCGAGATCGACCGTCTCACCTGGCAGGAAGGGACGGTCAGCGGCTGGCACAACCATCTCTATCAGGTGAGCTGCAGCGACTTCAACGGCGATGTCAACGTCTTCGAGCAGGAGGCGGACGCTTTCCTGGCCGCCGCCGGCAACGCAGCCGAATACGCCGAGGACGTTCGCCTCGGCTTTATCGGCGTGCCCCCCATTCTTACCGACCTTTACGACTACATCGAAAAGATGGGGGCGCGGATTGTGTACAACGAGGTGCAGCGCCAATTCGCCATGCCCTTCGCCACCGACGACATCGTCGAGCAGTACAGGCTCTATACATACCCCTACGGCGTCTTCGGGCGCATCGAAGACATCCGGCGCGAGATTGAGCGCCGCAATATCGACGGGATCATCCATTATGTGCAAAGTTTCTGTTTCCGTCAGATCGAGGATATGATTTTCCGCGAGAAGCTGGATGTGCCCATTCTCACGATTGAGGGCGACAAGCCCAGCAAGGTGGACGCCCGTACCCGCCTGCGGCTCGACAGTTTTCTGGAAATGCTGAGGTGAGGCCGATGTTGTGCGGAATTGATCTCGGCAGCCGCAGCGTCAAGATCGTGTTGATGGCTGACGGATGCATAATGACCGAGAAGGTTCTGGAGACGGTCGAGTTCTACCGCGACTACGGCCGGCGCAAAAATGGAGAGATGGCGGTCGACTTCGCCGCCCTCGGCCTTGAGGATAGCGAGGCGGTGGTCGCCACCGGCTACGGCCGCAACACGCTGGCCATTGCCGGCGCTACCGTCATCCCCGAGCTTAAGGCTCACGCCATCGGCGCCGTATGGCAGACGGGACTGACCGATTTCACCCTCCTAGACCTGGGGGGACAGGACAGTAAGGTCATCAAAGTGCGCCGAGGCAAGATGGTCGACTTTCAGACCAACGACAAATGCGCCGCCAGCACGGGGCGCTACCTGGAGAATATGGCCGCGGTGCTGGGGATAAGCCTGGAAGAACTCAGCCGTCATAGCGATAATCCGGTCGAACTCAGCGCCACCTGCGCGATCTTCGGCGAATCGGAACTCATCGGCCGCATCGTTGAAGGCTACACGGTGCCCGAACTCGCGGCCGGAGTCAATTATACCATCTTCAAACGGGTGCGGCCGATGCTGGCCGCCCTTACCGGCGCGGGCGAAACCGTCGTTTTCACCGGCGGAGTTGCCATCGGCGAAGCATTGCCGCGGATCATCGAACAGGAAATGGGCGTGAAAGTTGTGGTGCCGGAGAGGCCGCAGCTGAACGGGGCGATCGGCTGCGCCGTCCACGCTATGACGTTATTGGCGAAAGAAGGATAGGACGTTCAGAAGCGTCCGTCAAGGGGAAGGAGGGAAGGCCATGCTGCTGGGCATCGACGTCGGCGGGACGTACACCGACGCAGTTGTGGTGTCCGGGGGTAAGGTGTTGGCTCAGGCCAAGGCGCCGACCACCCACGACGACCTGCTGCACGGCATACTCGATGCCCTCGACCGGGTGCTTGCCGGGGTTGACGCCGCCGGAATCAGGCGCGTGGCCCTGTCCACGACCATTGTCACCAACGCGGTCGTCGAAGGGCGACTGGAGCGGGCAGGGCTCCTCCTTCTTCCCGGACCTGGTATGGACATCAGTTCGCTCGTGCCCGAGCGACCCTGGCTATTATCAGGCTATATCGACCACCGTGGCCGCGAAACGGCGCCGCCTGATGAGGCGGAGGTCGCGGTCGCCTGCCGCGGCCTGGCGGACTGCGAAGTTTTCGCGGTCGCCGGCAAATTCGCCGTCCGCAACCCTGCCCATGAGCAGGCGGTGGCCGCATGGCTGCGCCGATACGCGGCCCCTGCCCACATAACCCTCGGCTCGGCCGTCGCCGGCTCGCTCAACTTCTGGCGACGGGCTAACTCGGCGTATTACAACGCCGCCACCTGGCGCCACTTCGGCCGTTTCGCCCGCGCGGCGCAAGCGGCTGTGGCCGGTCGCGGCGTGACCGCACCGCTGTACATCCTCAAAGCCGACGGCGGCACCATGCCGCTGACGACGGCCGGCGAGCGGCCGGTCGAAGCGGTATTCACCGGCCCGGCTGCCAGCGTTCTCGGCATCATGGCGCTTGCGGCGCCGCGCGGTGAAGCAGTATCCCTCGACATCGGCGGCACCACGACCGACATCGCCTTATGGCGCGATGGTGCACCGCTGTTCGCCGAACGGGGGGCGAAAATCGGCGATTACCCGACAGCTGTCAGGTCCTTCTGGCTGCGCTCCATCGGCGTGGGCGGCGACAGCTTTGTCCGCCGGGAAGGCGGCCGTATAGCCGTCGGGCCCGAACGACGGGGCCCGGCGATGGCGCTGGGCGGCCCCGTCCCCACTGTATCCGACGCGATGATCGTCGCCGGTGCGGCCGATTTCGGCGACAAGGACAAGGCCGGGGAGGCCATGCGGCTTACGGCAGCCGACGGCGAGAGCGTGCAGGACACGGCGCGGGCCGTGCTTGGCGCTGCGGCCGATGCCATATACGCCGCCATCGAAAATATGATCGACGAACGCGCCGCCGAGCCCGTCTACCGGGTGGAAGACGCCGTCCGCGACCGGCGGCCCCAGCCTGCCGCTCTCGTCGGAGTGGGCGGTGCGGCCGAAGGCCTCGCACCCTTGGTGGCTGAACGCCTCGGCGTCTGCTGCACCGTGCCCGCGGGCGCGATGGTGGCCAACGCGGTCGGCGCGGCTGTGGCCCGGCCGACGATCGAGGTAACCCTCCGCGCCGACACCGCCCAGGGCTACTACACCGTCGCCGAGCTCGGCCTCAGGTCCGCGCTGCCTTCCCGCCGCTTCGGCCTCGCCGACGCGCGGGAGCTGGCGGCCCGCCACCTGGCCGAGCGCGCCGCTGCGGCCGGCATCCCGGTGGCGGACGTCGAATCGGTCTATGACGAAGAATTCAACCTTGTGCGAGGGTTTAGCACCACCGGCAAGATCATCGCCTGCCGGCTGCAGATAAAACCCGGCGTCTTCGCCGTCGAGGAGGGAGCGTGATGGCCGTCAAACCGTTCGGTCTCGTCTTCTTCCCGGCGTTTGACTGGGCGCTGACGCCGACCCACCCCGAGCGTGAGGAGCGGCTGCTCTACACCCGCGACCAAATCGTGGAGGAAGGCCTGCTCGACATGCCCGGCATCCGCGAATACAAGCCCCGCCTAGCGACCCTCCGCGACGCCGACCGGGTCCATATCGGCGTGCCCGATATCGCCTCGCATATCACCGACGCTCACCTTGTCTCGGCCGGCGGGGCGATAACCGCCGCCGAAGCGGTGATAAAAGGCGAAGTGGCGCGGGCGTTCGCTCTCGTGCGGCCGCCCGGACACCATGCCATGCGGGTGGTTCACGGTACGCGCGGCTTCTGCACCATCAACATTGAGGCAGTCATGGTCGAGCATTTGCGGCGACACCATGGCGTGCGGCGGGTGGCAATCGTCGACACCGATGTTCACCACGGCGACGGCACCCAGGATATCTTCTACCACGACCCCGACACGCTGTTCATCTCCTTCCATCAGGACGGCCGCACCCTCTACCCAGGCAGCGGCTTCACCGACGAAGCCGGCAGCCCGCCCGCCATCGGCGCCACCATCAACCTGCCCCTGCCGCCGGGCACGACCGACGAGGGGCTCCACTACGTGCTCGACAACCTGATTCTGCCGGTGCTGGAAGACTTCCGCCCCGACATCGTCATCAACTCGGCCGGACAGGACAACCATTACAGCGACCCCCTGGCCAACATGGCCATCACCGCCCAGGGCTACGCCTCGCTGGCCGCCAAGCTTAAAGCCGACGTCGCCGTTCTCGAAGGCGGCTACTCTATCGAGGACGCATTGCCGTATGTCAACACCGGCATCATCCTCGCCATGGCCGGCCTCGACTACAGCCGGGTGGTAGAGCCGGATATTGCCGCCGCGCCGCGCGGCCTCACGGGCGGCGCCCGGGCTTACCTTAGGGAACTCGTTGCCAAACAGACCGCCCTATGGCGGGACCGCGAGCCGCTGGGCAACGCCGCGGCCGCGAAGGCAGGCGACTTCTGGACGCGTCGCAGGGGCATCTACTACGACGACAGCGGCATCAGCGAACAGCAGGTTGAAAAACTGCGCCTCTGCCCCCACTGCCACGGTTACCTCACCGTCGCCAGCGAAGCCGAGGGACATCGCTGCGGCTACCAGTCGGCTTTCGCCGCCGTCGTGCCGCGCGAGCCCTGCCCGACGTGCCGGCAGGGCGCCAAGGACGCGGTGCTGGCTGCCAAACGCCAGGGGAAATATCGGCACTACATCATCCAGGACAAGGAAAACGATTCGTTGGAGCGGGTCTAGCCCGCGGGGAGGCAACACTATGACAAGAAGCGACGGCCGCCAGGCCCTTGATCTGCGCCGGGTGAAAATCGTCCGCAACTATCTGAAATACGCTGAGGGCTCGGTACTGGTCGAGTTCGGCGACACCAAGGTTATCTGCGCCGCCAGCGTCGAAGAGAAGGTGCCGCCCTTCCTCAAGGGAATGGGCGAGGGGTGGGTGACAGCCGAATACTCGCTCCTGCCGCGCTCCACCCAGGTGCGCAACGTCCGCGAGGTGGCCAAAGGCAAACCCAGCGGCCGAACCCACGAGATCCAGCGTCTCATCGGCAGGGCGCTGCGCAGCGTCACCAACCTCAAGGCCCTCGGCGAACGGTCTGTCACCATCGACTGCGACGTCGTCCAGGCCGACGGCGGCACCCGCACCGCCTCGATCACCGGCGCATACGTGGCGTTGGTCGACGCCGTAAACACATTCTACGCCCCCGAAAAACCCTTTCCCGTGATCGACTTCCTCGCGGCCGTCAGCGTTGGCGTCGTCGACGGCGCAGTGCTGCTCGACCTGTGCTATGAGGAAGACTCCAGGGCGTATGTCGACCTCAATCTCGTCATGACCGGCGAAGGCCATTTCGTGGAGGTGCAGGGCACCGGCGAGAAAGCGCCCTTCAGCAAGGATCAGCTCAAGCTAATGCTGGCTGCCGGCGAAAAAGGCGTCGCCGAGCTCATCGACTATCAGAAAGACGTGCTGGGCCAACTGGCCTGGAGGATCGGGCGGGCATGACGGCGTTAGTAGTAGCGACCCGCAACAAGGGAAAAGTCACGGAAATCGCCGCCGCCCTCGCCGCCCTGCCGGTCGAGGTGCTGGCCCTCGACAGCTTCCCCGCAGTCCCGGAGGCGGTGGAAAGTGGCGACACCTTCGCCGCCAACGCCATCCTCAAGGCGACCCACTACGCCCTCAATACCGGCCGGGCGTGCCTGGCCGACGACTCGGGGCTTGAGGTCGACGCGCTGGGCGGGGCGCCCGGCGTTTATTCCGCCCGCTACGCCGGCCCCGAAGCCAGCGATGCCGACTGCAACGCCAAACTGCTGGCCGAACTCGAAGGTGTGCCCGACGACCGGCGAACCGCCCGCTTCCGCTGCGTCCTGGCCTACATCGACCCCGACGGGGCGCTGCTGACCGCCGAAGGCACCTGCGAAGGGACCATCCTCAAAGAACCGCGGGGTACGGGCGGCTTCGGCTACGACCCCCTCTTTTACATGCCCGGCGCCGAAAAGACGCTGGCCGAGATGACGGTGGCGGACAAGAACGCCGTCAGCCACCGCGGGCAGGCGCTCCGCAACATGGCGACTACGCTGGCGAGGTATTACAATGAGAATAGGCGTGATTAGCGACAGCCACGGTTCGCAGGCGGCGATCGGGCGGGCCGTGGCGGCGGCCGGGCCAGTGGACATGTGGCTGCACGCCGGCGACTACAGCCAGGACGCCCGCCGCCTCGCCGACCTGACCGGTCTGCCGGTGACCGCGGTCGCCGGCAACTGCGACGGCGTCACCGACGCCAAAATAGACGAGTTCATCGAGGCCGGCGACCGGAAAATCTGGCTGACCCACGGGCACCGCTACAACGCCAAGGAGCGTAGCGGCGAACTGCTGTGGTGGGGACGCCAATACGGCGTCGATGTGGTCATATATGGACATTCCCACGTCCCGGACATCAGCCGGCATGACGGCGTGCTGCTGTTCAATCCCGGCGGCGCCGTCCACCCCCGCGGCGGTCATCCGCCCAGTTGCGGCGTGCTGGTGATCGCGGACGGCAAAGTCGCGGCCGAGATAATAGAGATATGATTTTGTGAGCGCCGGGCCTCCGGTGAATCATGCTTATGGGACGGAGCACGATGGCAGTGGAATTGATTCGGATCGTCAGACGGGAGTATAAGTCCATTCTGGTAGTCGTATTATTGGTAGGGCTGGCCGGCCTGGCCTACATCTACCCCTTCCATACCCATTTCCGCTTCACGGTCAGCGTAGCCGTTCTGGCGACGCTGCTTCTCTATTTCCCCCGCCTGCCCGTCTTTACAACCGCAATCCTCTCCGGGATAGCGATCACCGTCGGCCGCAGCGCCTTCCAACTGACCTTCGACCCGGTAGGATTCATCGATGTCGTACTGATCAACTCGCCGTCGATCATCTATTACATCTCCTATGGAGCCTGTTTTCAGGCCCTCGGCATCCGCCGCATGGTGGACAACCTCCCTGCCCTTATCCTCCTGCTCAGCGTCAGCGACGTTTTCAGCAACCTCGTCGAACTTCTCACCCGCGGCGACCCCCTCAAGGGCAATCCCGAAAATGTTTTCTCCAGTCTGGTGGGGGTGGCTGTGCTGCGCGCCGTTCTGGCCGTCGGCGCTTACTACGCTCTCAGGCGCTATCAGACATTCGTTCTGGCCGAAGAGCAGGTGGCCCGCTACACCGCACTGACCGTCATGATCGCCCAGCTCAAAGCCGAGCTCTACTATCTCAAGAAATCCTCACAGGACATCGAACAGGTCATGGAAGACAGCTACTGGCTTTACAAAAGGCTTTACGCCCGCGACAGCGCCGATCCCGATGCTGCTCAGGCCCTGGCGGTCGCCCGCAACATCCATGAAGTGAAGAAGGATTATTCCCGTGTGGTGACAGGCATCGAGAATATCCTCCATCCCTCGTCCACCCTCCACGGACTTAGCCTGGCGGAGATATTTTTCATCATTGAACAGAACACCAGGCGCTATCTGACCGGCATCGACAAGAACATCACCATCTCCTTCGAACACGAATTCGACTTTGTCACCGACCATCACTACGCCATCGTATCCATCCTCGACGACCTCATAATCAACGCCATCGAAGCCTGCGGCGACACCGGCATGATAAGGGTGACCGAGCGGGCGGCGGCAGGGGAAATAGTCTTCGCCGTTGAAGATAACGGATGCGGTATCAAGGCGGAGGATTTCGACCTGCTGTTCGAGGTCGGCTATTCGACCAAGTTCTGCCCCGTTACCGGCAAAATGTCCACCGGGCTCGGGCTGTCCCATGTTAAGAATCTCACCGAAATGTTATCGGGGACGGTGAAAGTCGGGTCGGGGACCGGACGCCTTACCACGTTTACGGTGACGCTGCCTATGCGGAGTATAGCGCTGCCCGGCGAATGGGCGGGAGAAGGAGGAGCCTGATGTCGTTACGGTTTGTTGTCGTCGACGATGATGTCAGTATTCGCAAAATAATCCGCAACATCATCGAGCAAAATGACCTGGGAACGGTTGTGGCCGAAAGCGCCGAGGGCGTGGCGGCCGAAAAGCTCATCGCCGAGCATCGGCCGGACATCGCTGTAATCGACCTGCTGCTGCCCGGACAGGACGGAGTGGAACTCATCCGCAAGCTCAAAGAGCAGGGTCTGAACGTATCGTGCATAATGATTTCCGAATCGCGCAGCCAGCCGATGATAACCCAGGCCTACCAACACGGCATCGAGTTCTATATCCACAAACCGGTCAACGTATCCGAGATCATCACCGTCATCAACAAGGTCAGGGAGAGTCGCGAGCTAAAAAAAGCCATGTCTCTCATCTCCCAGGCCACAGCCCCGTATGCGCCGGCTGCCGGAACGGCCGCGCCGGCAGCGGAGCGCCGCCCCCCGAAAAGCGTGCTCTACAAAGTATTCTCCGACCTCGGCATCCTCGGCGAGGTCGGGGCCAAGAGCATCTACCAGATGGCGAAGCTTTTGGCCGCCAGCGATCGCCTGACAGACGATTCGCCCTACCAGCTCAACGAGATCTATCAGCAGATGGCCCAGGACGCCGGCCAGGACACCAAGACCATCGAGCAGCGCGTCCGCCGGGCTATCGCCAAAGCGCTCCAAAACATGGCCAACGTCGGTATCGAGGATTATCACAACGACCGCTTCCAGACATACAGCACCGCCCTGTTCGACTTCAGCGAGGTACGTCAGGAGATGAATTTCGTCCAGGGCAAAAGCCCGTACCACGGCAAGATCAACGTCAAGAAATTCGTCGAAGGGCTGGTCTTTCTCGCATCCAACGAACAGGCCTAAAAACGAGATGAAAAAGCGACCTGCGCTATTGAACTGCGCGGTCGCTTTTTGCTTATTATCCTATTCGCCGGCCTTGCGACGTTCCTGGTTCTTTTCGCTCATGTGCAGCAGCAGCGTCTGTTCGGCGTTGTCCATGTGTTTGCGGGCCAACTGCTGGGCGATGGTCGGGTTACGACGCGCCAGCGCCTCGACGATGCGACGGTGTTCCTCCAGCGAACGCTTCGCTCGGCCGGGGTAGCCGTAGGAAATGGTCCGGAAGACGGTCAGCTTTTCCCGCAGATTACTGATGATGGCGGCCAGCGTTTTATTGTTGGTGGCGCCGTAGAGGATATCGTGGAAACGGCAGTCAGCCTCGACAATTTTCGCCGTGTCACCCTTCTCGATATATTCGCCGATCTCCACCAGCAGCCGTTCCAGATGCTCAAGGTCGTCCTCGCCGATCCGTTCGGCTGCCAGGCCGGCTGCCAGCACTTCGAGGGCGGAGCGGATCTCGAACACCTCATTGATGTCGCGGATGGAAATGTCGGCGACATAGGTGCCGCGACGGGGCGCCATGACGACAAACCCCTCCTGCTCCAGCTTGCGGATCGCCTCGCGGACGGGGGTGCGGCTCACCCGGAGCTGCTCGGCAAGCTGGTTTTCCATTAGACGTTCCCCAGGCTGCAGCAGGCCGCTGGTGATGGCGTTGCGCAGGACATCGAAGACGACTTCGCGGAGCGGTTTGTAATTATCGAGATGGATAGGCGACATGCTGCCCATGGGTTTACTCCTCCTCGGATCGTACGTGCCGGGTTGGTCGCAAATTTCTACAGAAAAATATACAGATATAAAATATCACAGTTTTTCGCCTGCGGTCAATATTTTTACCAAGTTGAGACCTGCTGCGACCGTAAAATGACTCATTAAGCGCCGAAAAGTTATAAAAATTATAATAATTATAATTATTAGAATGACGGTATATTGGTCAGACCGACAGGCGGGCGATGCTCCTGCCGGCAACGATTGTCCGCCAGCTTGCCTTTCGGGCGCTTATAATTTTTAGAAACACGGTTGCAGAACGGTCGCCGCAAAGGCCTGAAAATACTGAAAATGCTCTTGGCACGCTTTTTGCATTATAATGTGACGGGTCCAAAAAGTGTGGGGAGGGTGATTAGAGATGATGAGAGCCCACTGGTGTGAGCATCTCGAAAAAGCATCGAAGTATACCACGGTAGGGTACGATTTCAACGACCGCAGGCTGATGCTGCGGGTGCAGACGTGGCTGTGCCCCGAGTGCGGGGTGCACGGCGCCCACAGCGAGATAATCGAGACATCGTCCGGCGGCCGCGACGCGGCCGAAAGCGAGTAACCGGCAAGTTTTTCGCTTCACCAGCACCGGCTGGTGATGCTTTTTTACCCGCCGGTCGCATTATCAGTCAATCTTAGGAGGAGATGCCATGCCCAGCGCCGATTTCTTTTTGCGCCGCGTCCATTCCCTGACCGGGATCGTCCCGATCGGCTTTTTCATGCTCGAGCATATGTTTTCCATCTCCCAGGCTATCGTCGGCCCGGCGGCGTTCGACCGCACAGTGTCCTTCCTGCAGAGCCTCCCGTTCGTTGTCCCGCTGGAAATCGGCTTTATCGCCGTGCCGCTCGCGTTTCACGCCTTCTACGGCCTGTATGTCGCATACCTCGCAAAAAATAACCAGCTTTCCTACCGTTATTTCCGCAACTGGATGTTTTACCTGCAGCGGGCGACGGCGGTGATCACACTGGCCTTCCTGGTGTGGCACGTGTGGGTGCTGCGTATCGGCAAGGCTCTTTACGGCACCGAGATCACTTTTTCGCACATGGCGGGGCTGTTAGGCGATCCACTGGTCTTCGCCCTTTACGCTGTCGGCCTCGCCGCCGGCCTGCTGCACTTCGTCAACGGCCTGTGGACCTTCCTCATTACCTGGGGGATCACCATCGGCCCCCGGTCCCAGACAGCTGCGATGTACGCCTGCAGTTTCGTATTTGTCTTCCTCTACGCCGTCGGCGTGCGCGCCCTGTTCGCTTTCGTAAGTTGAAGGCGCGCGCACTGGAGAGCGGCGAAAGCCAGATAAAATAACAGATAAGGGGGAATAGGGTTGAAGCGCAGCGTCAGCGTTATTGTCGTCGGCGGCGGCCTGGCCGGGTTGATGGCGACGATCAAGATCGTCGAAATGGGCGGAAGGGTAACCCTGTTTTCCCTCGTACCGGTGAAAAGGTCGCATTCCGTCTGCGCGCAGGGAGGAATAAACGGCGCCGTCAACACCAAGGGCGAGGGCGACTCGACCGCCGAGCACTTCGACGATACCATCTTCGGGGGCGATTTCCTCGCCAACCAGCCGCCTGTCAAAGCGATGTGCGAGGCGGCCCCCGATGTCATCTACCTGCTGGACCGCATGGGCGTGCCGTTTAGCCGCACGCCGGAAGGCCTGCTCGATTTCCGCCACTTCGGCGGCTCCAAATACGCCCGCACCGCCTTCGCCGGCGCGACGACCGGCCAGCAGCTCCTTTACGCCCTGGACGAGCAGGTGCGCCGCCACGAAGCTGCCGGCGCGGTCGAAAAACGCGAAGGCTGGGAGTTCCTCGGCCTGGTGAAAGCCGGCGACGGTTGCTGCCGGGGCATCGTCGCCCAAGACACGGCCTCGATGGATATCGAAGGCTTCGCCGCCGACGCGGTAGTCATGTGTACCGGCGGCCTGGGGATGATCTTCGGCAAAAGCACCAATTCGACGATCAACACCGGGGCGGCGGCCGCCACCGCCTTCCGTCAGGGCGCCTGCTACGCCAACGGCGAGTTCGTCCAGATCCACCCCACCGCCATCCCCGCCGACGACAAGCTCCGCCTGATGTCCGAGTCGGCCCGCGGCGAAGGCGGCCGGATATGGACGTACAAAGACGGCAAACCGTGGTACTTTCTCGAAGAGTGGTACCCCGCCTACGGCAACCTCGTGCCGCGGGATATCGCCACCCGGGCGATTTTCAAAGTCTGCAACGAGATGAAGCTGGGCGTCAACGGCGAAAATGCCGTCTATCTCGACGTATCCCATATCGACCGGCGGGAACTGGACCGCAAGCTGGGCGGCATCCTCGAAATCTACGAAAAATTCGTCGGCGAAGACCCCCGCAAAGTGCCGATGCGTATTTTCCCGGCCGTGCATTACACGATGGGCGGCCTGTGGGTGGACTACGGCCAGATGACCAACATTACCGGCCTGTTCGCCGCCGGCGAGTGCGAGTACCAGTACCACGGCGCCAACCGCCTGGGCGCCAACTCGCTCATCTCGGCCATCTACGGCGGGATGGTTGCCGGCCCCAGCGCCGTTCGCTATGCGCAGGGGCGCATAATGCCGCCGCTCGACCCCGGCGCACTGGACTTGGCCCGCAGGCAGGCCGAAAGCGACTACCGCGTCCTGGCGAGCATGGACGGACCGGAGAATCCGTTCGCCCTTCACCAGGAGATGGGGGAGTGGATGACCGGCAACGTCACCATCATCCGTTACAACGACCGGCTGCGGGCTACCGACGATAAGCTGCAGGAATTGGCGGCCCGCTGGCGGCGCATCGGCCTCGGCGACAGCAGCCCGCGGTCCAACCAAAGCCTGCTCTTTACCCGCCAGCTCAGGGGCATGATCGACCTGGCGAGGGTCATAACGCTGGGGGCGCTGGCGCGCGACGAAAGCCGCGGCGCACACTTCAAGCCGGACTTCCCCGACCGGGACGACGCCAACTGGCTCAAAACCACCAAGGCTGAATACAACCCTGACGGCCCGCGGCTCACTTACGAAGGCGTGGATGTTTCCCACATCAAACCGCGGCCGCGGCGCTACGATATCGACAAGGGAGGCGAGCGGCAATGAAAACTATCCACCTCATCGTCAAGCGCCAGGACTCGCCGGCGGAACCGTCCTACCACGAGGAGTTCCATGTTCCCTACCGCCCGAACATGAACGTCATCTCCGCCCTCATGGACATCCAGCGCAAGCCCGTGACCAAAGACGGACGCAGAACGCAGCCGGTCGTGTGGGAATGCAACTGCCTCGAAGAAGTGTGCGGCGCCTGCACGATGCTGATCAACGGCAAACCTCGCCAAGCCTGTTCGGCCCTCATCGACCAGCTCGCCCAGCCGATCCGTCTGGCGCCGTTGACCAAGTTTCCGGTAGTGAGGGACCTGATGGTCGACCGCAAGGTGATGTTCGCCGCCCTGAAAAAGGTGCGGGCCTGGGTTGAGATTGACGGTACCTACAACCTCGGCCCAGGGCCCCGTATCGCCCCCAAGGTCCAGGAGGAAGCCTATCCCCTGTCCCGCTGCATGACCTGCGGCTGCTGCTTCGAAGCGTGCCCCAACGCCGGCGGCAAGTCCGCCTTCATCGGCCCGGCAGCCGTCTCCCAGGTGCAGCTCTTTAACTCCCACCCCAGCGGGGCGCTGCAGAAAGAGGAGCGCCTGGCCGCCCTCATAGCGCCCGGCGGCATAGCGGGCTGCGGCAACAGCCAGAACTGCGTCCGCGCCTGTCCCAAGCAGATACCGCTGACAACCTCGCTGGCCAAGCTCAACCGCGAAGTCAACCGTTTCGCCCTCAGCCGCCTCCTCGGCGGTTAGGGATACGTTCCAAACTGAACTTTGTTGTCAGCGGCCGGAAGGTAAAATATAATGATTTATAATAATTAGAATGCGGGAGCCTAAACGTGTACAAAGTTGCGATTATCGGCCTTGGCAAGGGCGGCACGGTCGTGTACCAGACTCTGAAAACAACGAAAAACGTCATCATCCTCGGTGCCGCCGATATCGACCCCGAAGCGCCCGGCGCGCTGCTGGCCCGCAAGGACGGAGTTTTCGTCACCACCGACTTCACCGCGCTCCTCGCTATTTCTGACGTGAACATCTACATCGAGGCCACAGGCCGCGCGGAGGTGCGCGAAAAGCTGCTGGCCGGCAAGCCGTCCGGCGCGACCGTCATGGACGGCAAAGCGGCGGAACTGATGCTCACCATCCTTGACGAGACACAGCGGCTGATCGAAATCAAGAACATCAAAGGCGAACTCGACGCCATCCTCAATTCGGTCCAGGAAGGCATCGAAGTCGCCGATACCGACGGCACGGTAAAATACGTCAACCCTTCATTCACGAAGATTTCCGGCATCAGCGCCGACGGTCGCATCGGCAAAAATATCTTCCGGGCCTCGCCGAACGGGGCGTTGGCCCGCTGCCTCCGCACCCGGCAGCCGGTATTCGGGCATCGCAGCGTCGTCGGCGGCACCGAAATCGAAGTCGTGTCGAACGCCGCCCCTATCTACGCCGACGCCAACGGCGAGATGGTTGGCGCCGTGGTCGTCTTCCAGCCTCTCACCGACGTCATGCGTCTCATGGAACAGCTTCAGCGCCAGTCGCGCCTTCTCGAGCGCCTGTCGGTCAAATTCGGCGAAGTGACCAGCGCAAAATACTCCTTCGACGACGTGCTCGGCACCAACTCTGCCCTGAGGCAGATTGTCGAGGTGGCCCGCAAAATCGCCGACACCAATTCGACGGTGCTCATCATGGGCGAGAGCGGCACCGGCAAAGAACTCTTCGCGCACGCCATCCACAACACCAGCAGCCGGCGAAACTTCCCCTTCATCCGCGTCAACTGCGCCGCCATCCCGGAAACGCTCCTGGAGAGCGAATTTTTCGGCTACGAAAAGGGAGCCTTCACCGGCGCCACCGAAAGCAAAATGGGCAAATTCGAGCTGGCCAACCGCGGGACGATCTTCCTCGACGAAATCGGCGACATGCCGCACCAACTCCAGGGCAAGCTGCTCCGCGTGCTGCAGGAGCGGGAGATCGAAAGGGTCGGGGGCACGCAGCCCAAGCCCGTCGACGTCCGGGTCATCGCCGCTACAAACCGCGACCTGGCCAAGCTGATCGCCGTCGGCACTTTCCGCGAGGACCTTTACTACCGGCTCAAGGTCATCGAGCTGACCATGCCGCCTCTCAGGGCCCGCAAGGAAGACATTCCCCTGCTCGTAGAGAGCGCTCTCGCCAGATTCAACCGTCTCCTCGGCAAACGCATCCGCGGCTTTTCCACCGAGGCCCTGGCCGAGATGAAACGCTACGACTGGCCCGGCAACCTGCGCGAGCTGGAAAACGTCGTCGAGCGGGCGGTGGTAACCGCCGACGGGGAAACGATCACCGCCGCGAAACTGGGGCCGCTGGCCGATTTCCCCAAACGCGACCTCAGTCTGCGCGACACCGACGTCATGACCTTCGAGGAAATGGAGCGGCGACTGATCGGCCTGGCGATCGCCAAGTACGGCCACAACCTCGACGGCAAGAAACAGGCGGCCGGGGCGCTCGGCATTTCTCTGGCAACCCTGTACAACAAACTGCGCAAATACGACCTGGGGGAGGCGAAATAGCGGCCATAATAGTAATACATAGGGCAGAAATCGGACAGAGCCGTGCGCGGCGCGGCAATACGTCAAAGAAAAGGAGGCCATTCATGCGTACTGTGGAAGCCGGCCAGATAACGGCGGCGGTGGCGAAGCTCGCCGTCGACGCCAACTACTACCTGGCCGAGGATATTTTCAGCGCCCTCGAAAATGGGCAAAAGACGGAGGAATCGCCGCTCGGCCGGGAAATTTTCGGCCAACTGGTGACAAACGCCTGCATCGCCCGCGACCAGGCAATGCCCATCTGCCAGGACACCGGCATGGCGGTCGTGTTCATGGAGCTCGGTCAGAACGTCCGCATCGTCGGCGGCGACCTCGAAGCGGCCGTCAACGCCGGCGTCGCCAAAGGCTATACCGAAGGATATCTGCGCAAATCGGTTGTCGACGACCCGGTTTTCGTCCGCAAGAATACCGGCGACAACACGCCGGCCATCCTTCATATCGCCATCGTTCCCGGCGATAAGGTGAAAATCACCCTCGCTCCCAAAGGCTTCGGCAGCGAGAACATGAGCGCCCTGAAAATGTTCCCGCCCTCAGCCGGGGTTGCCGGCATTAAGAAATTCGCCGTCGACACGGTAAGCGCCGCAGGCTCGAACCCTTGCCCGCCGATCGTTATCGGCATGGGCATCGGCGGCACGATGGAGAAGGCGGCCTTGCTGGCCAAAAAAGCTTTGATAAGGCCGATAAGCCAGCGCAGCGCCAACCCGGAATACGCCAAACTCGAGGCGGAAATTCTCGAACTCGTTAACAAAACGGGTGTTGGCCCGCAGGGCTTGGGCGGCACTGTCACCGCCCTGGCGGTCAACATCGAGTATTTCCCCACCCACATCGCCGGCATGCCGGTCGCGATCAACATCAACTGCCATGCCACAAGGCATGCGGAAATCGAAATATAGGGGGAATGAGAGCATGGCCGAATCCATCCGCATCACAACCCCGCTCAGCGCGGATGTTGCCCGGAAACTGCGGGCCGGCGACAGCGTCCTCATCACCGGCGCCATCTACACCGCCCGCGACGCCGCCCACAAGCGCATGATCGAGGCCCTCGACCGGGGGGAAGGGCTCCCCGTCGATATCCACGACCAAGTCATCTACTATGTCGGCCCGAGCCCGGCGAAGCCCGGGCAGCCTATCGGCTCGGCCGGGCCGACGACGAGCGGCCGTATGGATGCCTATACTCCACGGATGCTGGCCGAGGGGCTGAGAGGTATGATCGGCAAAGGTTACCGCAGCGCCGAAGTTGTCGAAGCCATGAAAAAGCACGGCGCAGTCTACTTCGCAGCCACCGGCGGGGCCGCGGCCCTCATCGCCCGGACGGTCAAGGGTTATGAAGTCGTGGCCTACCCCGATCTGGGCGCCGAGGCGTTCGCCAAGATGATGGTCGAGGACTTCCCGGCCATCGTCGTCATCGACAGTGAGGGGCGCAACTATTACGAGGAAGGGCAGAAGCAATACCGGCGGCTGTAAAGAAAGGCTGGCTGGCGGCTGAAATCTGCTGGCCAGCCTTCGGTAATTCAAGATGCGATCTTTCAACATTATGTCTACTTAACGCTTGACACTCCGCAGACCGTATAGTATAATACTCCTTGCGGTTCACGGGGCGTGGCTCAGCTTGGTAGAGCACCTGGCTTGGGACCAGGGGGTCGCAGGTTCAAATCCTGCCGCTCCGACCACGTTTTATTAAACTGCGGGTGTAGCTCAATGGTAGAGCCCCAGCCTTCCAAGCTGGTTGTGTGGGTTCGATTCCCATCACCCGCTCCAGTATTTCGACAAGCCGCCCGGCGATAATCCGGGCGGTTTTAGTATTGCTGGCGGTCTTTAGCGTGCGAATGGGAAGCGACTTGGTGCGTTTGCGGCCGCCGGAAGAGGGTTTTGAGCGTTCGGGGCGAATTAACAATAATAGACACGGATGCGCGGAGGTGGATTCGTTGGCGGCTGTAGCGGCGCAAAAGCTCATGATCCAGTTTGTCTGCCCTAAATGCGGTCGCGACCTCGCCTGGGCGTACGAAAATGCCAGCGTCTACTGCCGCGCCTGCGACCGATGGATATTCGCGCGGGAGATGAAGTATATCAACCCGGCCAAGATAGACCCGGAGCAGGACCAGTTGCAGCTCTTCTGACAATATCTCGGGGAATCGGCTTCCGGAAACACAAAAAGCGGCCCGCTGCAGGGGCCGCTTTAGCTTGGCCTAGTGGTCGGGCCAAAAAATGACGATGCGCAACTAATTTCCGTCGATACTGGTGGTTTTCTCGGCAACCGCTATCAGATCCTGGCCGACATTGCGCAAGCCTTCGATCATGCGGGCGATTTCCTGCGTGGATTTGGCCTGCTCCTGGGTAATGGTGCTGTTTTGCTCGACATTCTTCAGAACTTGTTCCACCGATACCCGGAACTGGTTGAGCATCGCGTTGATTTCCCCCACTGACCGGCTGCTCTCGTCAGCCAATTTGCGCACCTCGTCGGCGACGACCGCGAACCCGCGGCCTAGTTCCCCGGCCCTGGCGGCTTCAATGGCGGCATTCAGACCAAGCAGGTTGGTCTGTTGGGCGACCCGCTTTATAAGTTCGAGGATTTCCGTGGTATTATTGACTTTCTCTGCGGCCTCTCGGGACAGTGACGCCGCCTCCTGGCTCGTGGAAGCCAGTTCCTGCGACGAAGCGGATAACTCTTCGATGGCTGCGGCCGCCTGCTCCAGCGAAGAATAAAGGTCGTTAACCAACTTGCTGATCCTTGCTGTAGTCTCTTTATCCTGCAAGCGAGAGAGGACGATGCCGGCGGCAATCTTCACAATGGGCTCGACGACCTGGGGATTGCCGGCGATGCCGAAAGAGCCGATTTTCTCCCCGCCGTCCTTGATAGCCATGTTGGCACCCGGCTTCATTTTGCCATCGGAAGCGGCGGCGTCTTCTTCGGTGACGATAATTGCATCGATATTGGTTGTCAAGATTTTCTTGGCGCCGCCGTGCACGGTCCCGATGCGGGTTTTGGCCGAATCGGCGATTATCGTGCCGGTTGCGTCGCAGACAATAGTGTGATACCCCGTACTGCCGTAAATAAAATCGGTCAGTTCGCTGGCGACAGTTTGATCCATTTTTAACAAAACTCCACCCCCTCCTCGAAATGGACATTATTTATAAAGTGATAGTATTTTTCGACACAAATCCGGGAAAACCTTTCATAAATTCGCTATGTAGCCTGCCTCTGCGGAAGAATTTGATAACGCCGGTATCGTCTCATGTTGATTGCGCCGGCGGGGGAGCCGATGGGCGATAATGGCAGCAAGCCTTTATTGACACGGGTCCGGCAAAAATGCTATAATCTTTCGGTGAGTAACGGGTACCACGACAGGAATAATTATATAATGCGCCTGTAGCTCAGGGGATAGAGCAACGGACTTCTAATCCGTTGGTCGCACGTTCGAATCGTGCCAGGCGCGCCACTCTGACCAAGCCTCCGCGGAAATGTGGAGGCTTGGTTTTTTTGCATTAGGTGCTATCGTTGTATGACGCTGTCAGACGGGCGTATCTCAAAATAATAATAATTATTATTAAAAAAGAATAAATCTTATTGCATAATAGCGAAGCGTTATGCTAAAATTATCCTTGAAAACACACAAGGAGGTAGATACATATGCTTTCAAAAAAAGTACAAGATGCCTTCAACGACCAGATTCAGGCCGAGATGGCCTCCGCGTACCTCTACCTGTCGATGGCGGCTTACTGTGAAGGGAGCAACCTCAAGGGTTTTGGCCACTGGCTTCGCGCCCAGTACAACGAAGAAGTCAGCCATGCCATGAAGATGTTCGATTTTGTACTCGAACGCGGCGGGCAGGTTGCACTTAAAGCGATCGAAGCGCCCCCCGGCGATTTTGGGTCGCCGTTGGCCGTTTTTGAAAAGGTTCTGGCCCATGAACAGCACGTGACTGATCGTATAAACAGTCTCTACGAGCTGGCGCTGGCGGAGAAGGACTACCCCAGCCAGATTTTCCTGCAGTGGTTCATCACCGAACAAGTCGAAGAAGAAGCGTCTGCTTCGGAAATCATCGAGAGAATGAAAGTAGCCGGCGACAAAGGTAGCGCCCTGATCTGGATGGACAAGGAGCTCGGCAAGCGCTAAAATCGATACTCGTCACGAAAAGCCGGGGTGTTGCGGCCAAGGTCGATCAGGCCGTGGGAAAGCCCCGGCTTTTCCTTTTCAGGCAAATAAAAGGAAAAAAGAAGGACTCGTGGAAAATAATAATCGTTAGATTGAAGGGAAAAGCGGCGGAGGGCCGCGCGAGGAGATGGTCGCAATGTATAACGTCGGTATTTTCCTGTTTAATGATGTAGAATTGCTCGATTACGCCGGTCCCTACGAAGTTTTCTCCGTTACGGCCCAACTTAACGACCAAAAGTTGTTTAAAGTCTTCACGTTATCGGAAGACGGGGCGGCGGTAAGATCGGTCAACGGCCTCACAGCACTGTCCGATTTCGGGTTCGACAACCATCCGCCGATTGATATCCTGGTAGTTCCCGGCGGCATAGGAACCAGGGTCGCGTACAAAAACGACGCGGTCCTGGATTGGCTTAAAAGCGTTGCCGCCGGCGCCCAGATAGTCATGTCCGTCTGCTCGGGGGCGAGAATCCTCGGCGCTGTAGGCCTGTTAGACGGGCAGGAAGCCGTTACTCACCACAGTGTGGCCGACCACCTGCGGGAGACGGCGCCCGGCGCTATCGTCGTCGATGAGAAACGCTACACCGATAACGGCAAGGTGATGACTTCCGGGGGGATCTCGGCCGGTATCGACCTGTCTCTCCATATTGTGACGAAGCTATATGGCCAAGAAATCGCCAACAAAACGGTCAAATACATGGAGTACGGCGACTGGCGGTCGCTGTAACCCCCGCACCCTTGCGCATACCATGAGCAGAAACCCGGAAGTCCTCTTAGGCTTCCGGGTTCCCATTTTCGATGGCACTGGACTCATCTTTTTTGGCTTAATCTGACCCGCCGTCAGACCCATTCAATATCCGTGTCGGTCAGGTCGCCGCCGGCATTACCGGTATTGAGCGTGCCGGCGGGCTCGATCAACAGAATCTTGCACTCCTCCCGGCAGGAAGGCTTATGCTCGACCCCCTTGGGAATCACCACCATTTCCCCCTTGGTCAAAGAGATCGCCTCATCCCGCAGATCGATCCGCAAGTGGCCGTCAATCACCATAAAAACCTCGTCGGTCTCCGGGTGGCTGTGCCAGATAAACTCCCGTTTCATCCTCACCAGTTTGAAGTGATAATCGTTCATCTGCGCCACCAGCTTGTAAGCGTGAAGCTCGCCTATCCCGGCGAATTTATCGGCGAAATTAACCACACGAACCTTCATTTCACCTTGTCCCCGTCACGTGCAAACCTTGATAATGCGGGCAGCTTCTGCGGCACAGATTACACGCATAGACGAACCCTCCGCCGTCGGTATGCTTCCCGCATAAGCTGCGGCATTTGCGTTGCTCGATAGTGCTGCCGTCCAGCGCCTTGGCCGGACAGGCGTCCAGGCATATCCGGCAATCAGGCTCGCACGTCCGGTAAGCGGCCACCGGATCGGCCGCTAGCTCCCTATCGACAAGTACGGCGCCCAGGCAGAGCATATTGCCCAGTTTGTCGTTGACAAGCAACGTGTTTTTGCCCATCCGGCCCAGGCCGGCCCTTACGGCCGCATGTTTCAGCGACAAAATCCCCTGGCCGTGCCGTTTATCCTCGTCCCAGTAATCGTAAGGGTCACGGGACGGAACGGCCAGGGCGCAGCTTCCCAGCCTGTCGAGCTCCGACGCGATTCGGTAAGTAATGGCATCCATCTGATCGGCTGCCTTAAGTATGGCAAAAGTGTATGCCGCCGCCGACGGCGATGCGATAACACTGCAAGGAAACCGCTCCGCGATCACGATTACGCTTTTACAGCCTCCTAGGACATCGGCGGGGTGGAACCCGGCCGGCGCATCCGCGAACCGTTCCACCGGGGCTATCCCGCACAGGTCCGACCCCAGCTCGGCCGCTCGCCGCTTTACCTCAGCGGCGCTGATATTTTGAAGCATCTTTCTCCTCCCGTCAAGGCCAAAATTTCCCTGGACCTCTTTTTGAAACCATACTATCATAGAAGTATCAATAGGTAAAATTGATAATATCGATAAAGTTATTCAAAATAAGCGATGGATGTGTAAGCCGTGGAAATCCGTCAACTCAAAACCTTCATTGCCACAGCCAGGCTGCTGAGTTTCACCAAAGCCGCCGAAGAGCTGGGCTATGCTCAGTCTACCGTCACCAGCCAGATCCAGTTGTTGGAAGAAGAACTGGGCGTCCTGGTGTACGAGCGTTTTGGCAAACAGATAAAGCTGACCAAGGCAGGCGAGCGCCTCTACACTTACGCCACACAGATCGTAGAATTGTCCGGCGAAGCCAGGGACTATGCGGCGAGTTCACTCGCTCCCCAGGGGACGGTGACTATTGGCACGGCGGAATCCCTCTGCATCCATAGGTTGCCGGAGGTTTTCAATCTCTTTCGTTCACGCTACCCGCGGGTGGAAATCAACATCCGTTTCGACGTCGTCCACGATTATCGCACTCTCCTCCGCAAGAACGCGATCGACATTGCCCTCCTCCTCGACGTGCCGTGCCGGGAAACCGACCTCGTCACTCACGTGCTGTTCGCGGAACCCATGGCCGTAATAGCCGCGCCGCCCCATCCCCTGGCCCGGAAACGGCGGGTTTTGCCTGGAGACTTAAACGGCGAAGCGCTCGTTCTTACCGCCGAAGGCTGCACCTACCGACGGATATTCGAAAGCATCCTGGCGCAGGCGGGGTCCAAACCGTCCTCCGCGATGGGCATCAGCAGCAACGAGGTAATAAAAAGATTCGTCTGTGACGGCTGGGGGATAGGCTTCCTGCCGCGCGTCGTAGTCGACCACGATCTTGCGGCCGGCCATCTTGCGAACCTAAAATGGGCGGGCCCCGCCTTTAATATCAGCGCCCAACTCATCTACCACAAGAACAAATGGCTGTCGCCGGCCCTGAAGGCGTTCATTGACGTAACCCTGGAACATATCGCCGACAGTAAAAAAGCGAAGAACCCGGAAGTCTTGCGTTAGGACTTCCGGGTCCTTGATCTAGTTCCGCGTTTTTATGCGTCATTCCGTTTTTTCTAGTCAGCGTCGGGAATGTTAACTCAGGCCGACATACACTCTGACATCGATTTCATCGGCCAGCAAATCCACCACCAGCGTTTTGGGAACGGCAGCCTGACCCGCCCATCCTTGCCGATTAGCAGGAGAGGCGGCGAAATATCGAGGCCGCTGATGCCCGCCATGCTATACTGCGTGCAAGCGTTGGCGCAAACCATGTTGCCCATCTCGCTTAAGGCGCTTTGCGCCAGATCGTCCAGCTCCGGCACCGCCATCCCCATCATCATCTTCGAGGCAAAAAGCTTTGCCGAATCAGAAGCCATATCGATCATAATTACACCATTCAAGGGACCGGTTACGCCGATATTGATAATAACCCCACCGTTGTTCACAACCGAGTCAGCCAAATAGTCTAAAATCCCCTTATTGGATACATAGAACCGATAGATGTTATTGGAATTTGCCGACCGACAAGAAAGATCCCGAAAATCTCTGTACGAAAATTTCGGGGTCTTCACTTATTTCGCATGTTGATGCGTCTCTCCATTCATTCTGGCCTCTTTCGCCATTGTCCACTCGTCGCTCCAATGAGATGTTTGTAAATAACTTTTATATGTGATATATATTTTTTATGGAGAACGTCTGAGACTGCGATAGAAAAGAACCGGACGAAGGAATAATTATGCGGGGAGAAGCTCATGGAGAGAAATTTATCGACGGCAATAAAAATAGTCTTTTGCGGCGGACTGGCATTTTTCTGCTCATTCATCGATCGGCTTTCCTGGCCGCCGGTCATCCCCATGGCGTCGAGGGAATTGGGCCTCACGGCGGCGCAGGCCGGCGGGTTCATGAGCGCCTTTTTTCTTGGTTACTTATTGACCCAGTTGCCGGGAGGAATGTTGGCCGACCGGCTTGGAACAAGAAAGGTGCTGTTGGGCTCTCTTTTTTTAATGGGGATCTTCACGATTGGAATGGCCTGGATTCCGGGCTACTGGACAGGAACAGTTCTGCGTTTCTTTGCCGGCATCGGGTCAGGGGCGGTACTCGCAGCATCGGTAAAAGGAGTATATGATCACTTCGGCCCGACCCGGCGGGCAACAGCGATGGGATTCTTCATGGCCTCGTCTCCTCTCGGTCTACTTATGGCAAATCTTTTGTCGCCGATGATTGCAGCCAGCTATGGCTGGCGGTCGTCCTTCTTGGCTGCCGGCAGCTTTACCTTGCTGGTGCTGGCTATATCCTGGCTGGTTATTCCCCGGCCGGCGAAAGCGCGCCATCAGGCCGTGAACACTGCCACTGACGGCAGGAGTACCTTAAGGGCGCTTGTTGGCAACCGCGACCTGATGCTGACAGCTGCTGCGGGCTTTTTCGCAATGTGGGGCACCTGGGGAACTTTAACCTGGGCAAATACATACATGAACCAATGTTTAGGACTCTCTTTGCAGCAGTCCGGCCAAATTATGGCCTTGTTCGGCCTGGGGGCTTTGATCGGCCAACCCTTGGCCGGCTGGCTGGCCGACTTGCTTCCAAGATTCCGACGGCAAGTCGGCATGACCATTCTGGCCTTGTTCTCGTTTCTTTTATGGTTCTTCGGCAACAACCAGGACGCGGGACAATTGGTTATCTTAGCACCGTTACTGGGCGCAGGCGCATTTGTTTTCGGACCTGTTTTAAACACATTCATAAGTGAACTGGTTTCACCGCTCCAGGTCGGTACCGCCATAGGCTTATGTAACGGTGTTTGGCAACTTGGATCGGTTATTTCACCGCTAACGGCAGGCTTCTTCCTTGATCTAACAGGTAACTATACCTGGACCTTTGCGGTACTGGCAGCCGGTCCGCTCTTAGCAGTCCTGTTGTTTGCCTTGGTGCGGTCCGGCGGAGTTCACGAAAGCTGCTAAGCGGTTCCTGCTCAAACAATCACAAACTGGAGACGTGCTGCCAAACAGCGCATTTTACCAACTGACCGATGGCCGTCCTGTCTTTATTTCCTTCACGATATCCCAGGCAGCTTCGATAAAGTTGTTGAAGAGATAACTTATCGAATTCGATTAGAAGTTCTCGACGGTATTTAACGAGCATCCGTTCACAGAAGAATGCCCGGAACAATCCAGTTCCGGGCATTTAACTTACTCCGCGTGTTGATGCGCTTCCCGTTTTATTCAGTTCGTCGGCCATCGCCTGTTCGCCCCGTTTTATCGCTTCCCGCACCATTGAGCCAACTTTCCCCGTGGTTACTTCTCACCAATGAGATGTAGGTGTATAACCTTTTCTTCCCCTGAAAATATCGTTGCAAAATGTTGACCACAAACTGGGCCATCCCCATTGCAGTAAGAAAAGGCATACCTTTGTCGGCCGCGCCTAGTATTCATCGATATTCTTTTTCATAGCTCCGTGAGTGGAGATGGGTCATCGTTGGGACAAGGCTGCCTCATTATAGGCGTTGACCAGGCCGCTTCATTTGCTGACGCTGGCGCCAATATCGATAACAGAGCCGTCCTCCGTAAACTTGTAGAGCGCAGCCGTATCCTTATTGCCGGTGGTGATGACCGCAAAGGTTCTGGTGGCATCCGGATGGTCGGTGTTATGGTCGATCCAGGTTCCGTCGTTCAGGTAATATTTCCCGTTGCCCAGGTCCCGATACGCCGGCACATGGGTATGACCAAACACGACCACGTCCACGTTTTCGTTCGGGTTTTCAAGGTACTGTGCCTTTGCTTGCCTGAAATAGTATGCCCAGTCCGTGGCGCCGGATACCGCCTCGATAAAGCTGTTCGGAACCTTGACGTTATTGACTTTTTGGCGCTCGCCCCATGTGCGCTGGACATTTTTGAACAGCACCGGCGCGGAAATAGTTCCGTCCTTCTGCTGAGCCGGGTAGAAATCAAGATAAGTATACGCATTGTCAAATCCGGCGATGCGCATATCGAATATCTTCTCGTCAAGGCCCTCGTTGGGCGTCATCCGCGCGGTGATGCTTTTGAGAAGCGAGTAATAAAGATAAGCGCCATACTGATCCGTATCGGTCTTATCCGGCACGTCAGTTACCACCGGCAGTTTCTTCTCTACCTTCGGACGACCCTCCAGCACCCAGGTTGCGGCATAGCGGGCGTAAAAATACCCTGCGGGCAAAATGGTATTGTCATTACCACACAGCTCCGCGTTGGTGACCGTGTCAGGCGCGGAAAACACATCGTAACGGTGACCGTGCTCGATTGCAATCTCGTTTCGGTCGCCGGTGTAATAAGCGCCGATCCCTTCGGCATCCCTGGCCTGAACGATATTAGGGATCGCTTCCTGCAAAATGCTGGCCTTCAGCAGCATGTCGTGGTTCCCAGGCACGTAAACCAGCTTTATTCCTTTCTTGGTCACGTTGTTCAACTCGTCGATCACGGCCCGATTGGTGGCAATCACATTCTTATAAAATTGCCGTTCATCCGTGTAGCTGGGATAATAGACCGGCAGAAACCACTCGTCCAGAAAATCACCGGCGATCACCAGCTCGCGCACATCCTTGGTGTTTTGCAGGCGCTGCAAGAATTCAATAAGCCGCTGACGGTTTTTCAGCATTTCGGTATAGCGGTCATCGATACCGAGATGGATGTCGCTTATAACGACGATCTTGTCTCTTGTGCCGCCAGCCTCCCACAAAGCTGCGGCGCCCTCCGGCGCGGAAGCCCGCGCGCCGGTATTCCACGAAAATCCAGTGGTGAACAGCGCTAAAGCAATAACCATGCTGCACACCAGCAATAAAGAGAGAAATTTTGCTTTCATGTTCATTTCCTCCAATAATACATATATACATGTCGATATTAGTAAATTTAGATGTAAACAAATCTTGTTCCTGCCCTGTTTACAATAATTTTCAAAAATACATTGAGCTGACAAAAAAATAAGCCCCGAAGGGCTATTGATCATTTGCATTTTGATGAGCTAGACCATTCTTTCTCGCTTCTTCGGCCATTGCTTGTTCTCCACGCTTGATAGCTTCTCTAACCATAGACCCGACTTCACCCGTTGTAACGTCCGACCAATCCCCATCAGCAGTTCTATCGCCGAATCCAAGGTCATCCGCCAATTTTTGTTTCGTTTCTTCAGACATAACCTTGTCACCCATATTTCGCACCTCCTTAAAAGTATTATTTCTCCAGCGATTTTTCAGCGGGCGACAAATATAGTATTTCCCGGCTCGCGATTGCTAGTCGAAGATCGATCCAGGACATAATAATCTAATTATGGCACTATCACAATCCCGCGCAGGAAACGGCCCGCCCTCCTGCCGGGCGGCAGGATGAAACGGTACGGGTGGCGAAAGATGGTAAACGAAAGCTATCGCATAAGGAGTGGCGGGATGGACAAATTAGCGTACAGAAAAGGCGTTCTGGCAATTCTGGCCGATCTGACGCAGGCGCCCACCGACGAGCTTGTGGGCGAGCTGCCGGAGACGGTCAAATATCTTCACGAGGCGTTCTCGGCACTCGATTACCCCGTGCCGCTGCTGGCCTACAACGATTGGCCGCGGCTGGCCGGCGACCGCGATTCTCTCGCGCGGGCGTACAATCAGAGTTTTATCTTTCCGCCGGAACGCCGGGTGGTGCCGGTGGAATCGGTATATCGGCAATGGACGGCCGACAGCAGCGCCCAAGTGCCTTTTGCCAAAGAGAAAGGCTATCTGATGAGCGACGCCGCCCTGCACATGAAGGCACTCTACGAAAAATACGGCCTGGAGCTGCCCCCTGATTTCGGCGCCACACCCGACCATCTCGGGCTCGAGCTTGAGTTCGCCGCTTTTTTGCTGGCGAACGAAACGGCCGAGCGTCAGGCGATATTCTGGCGGGAACATCTCGACTGGGTCGACGAGCTTTCCGCAGAGGCGGAAAAGACCGGCATACCCTTGTTCTACCGTCAGGTGCTCAGGGTAATAGCCGTTTTCCTCCGCGCCGACCGGAAAAGCTATGAACAGATTGCTTGATTGGAGGTGAGCCGTATGGCTGTTTCCCTGGATATGGCTCAGGATAAACTGCTCAAGGCCGTTCGGGTTATCGCCGCCGAAGAGGTTGCGCTCGCGGACTGCTGGCGGCGGGTGCTGGCCGACGAAGTCGTGGCCGACGCCGACTTTCCGCCCTTCGACAGATCGCCGCTTGACGGCTATGCGCTAATCGCCGCCGACGTGGCTGAGGCCGCTCCGGAGTGGCCGGTCGTGCTCGAGGTAGTCGACGACATTCCGGCCGGCAGCGTGCCGCGGGTAGCGGTGCGGCCAGGTACGGCCGCCAAGATAATGACCGGGGCGCCGGTGCCGGAAGGCGCCACAGGCGTGGTTCGGCGGGAAGATGTCCGCGAGGAACCAGGCCGGGCGACTGTTTTCGCCGGCGCCGGCGTTGCCGCAAACCTCTGCCGGCGCGGCGAGGAAATTGCCGCCGGCGAAAAGGTGATCGCGGCCGGGACGGTTGTCAACGCCGGGGTCATGGGACTGCTGGCATTGCTGGGTGTTTCCCGCCCGCGGGTGTTCAAACGGCCGCGGGTTGCCCTGCTGGCCACCGGCAGCGAGGTTACCGATATCGAGGCGCCGCTGCCTCCGGGCGCCATCCGCAATTCCAACAGCTATATGCTCGCCGCCCAGGTGCGCGACGCCGGCGCGGAGCCGATCATGTTCGGCATCGCCCGCGACGAGGTGGCCGTGATTATTTCCCGGCTGTCGGCCGCCGCAGCCTGCGACCTGATCGTGACCACCGGCGGCGTTTCCGCCGGCGACTACGACCTCCTCGCCGATGTTTACCGTGAGCTGGGCATCAGCGTCATGTTCGAGCGGGTGGGAATAAAGCCAGGCATGCCGGTGCTGGCCGGCCACAAGGACGGCAAGCTTTACGTCGGGCTGTCCGGCAACCCCGCCGCGGCCAGCGTGGCGTTCGAGCAGATCGTCCGTCCGGCGCTGCTCAAGATGGCCGGCAGAAGCGATTGGTGGCGGCCGCGGGCCAAAGCGCTGCTGACCGCGCCTTTCACGAAAACCTCGGGAGCGACGCGGTTCGTCTGGGCCAGTTGCCGGCCGGTGAACGGAGGCCTGACCGTCGAACCGATGCCGCTGCAGGGGAACGGTATGCTCAAATCTGCGGTGACCGCCAACGCCATGATCGTCATCCCGGCCGGCAGTCCGCCCCTGGCCGCCGGCAGCACCGTGGAAGTCTGTTTGCTGGCCGACCTATAAACATTTTCTGATGTAGAAATAAGAAAATCGATACAGTCAATTCCGAGCGATTTATTGACTTTAAACAAGCGGTCAACATACAATCGAAGGTGAAATCCATCGGCGAAAGGGGTAAATTGATGAATATCGTGATTATCGGCGGCGTTGCCGCCGGGCTTAAGGCTGCGGCCAAAGCCAGACGCGTCGACCCGGCCGCCCGGATTACCGTGGTTGAAAAAGGCAAGATGATTTCCTACGGGGCGTGCGGCCTGCCCTATTACGTGGCCGGCGACGTGCAGGACATCAACCAGCTGATGACGACCCCCGCCGGCGCGGTGCGCAATCAGGCTTTCTTCAAGAACGTAAAGGACATCGACGTACTGACCGAAACACTGGCCACCGGTATCGACAGGGCCGCCAAGGAAGTAACCGTCAAAGATCTCGCCAGCGGCGAGGAACGGAAACTGCCCTACGACAAGCTGGTCATCGCCACCGGCGCCGTACCGGTCAAACCGCCGCTGCCGGGAATAGAGCTTGAAAACGTCTTCCAGCTCTGGCATCCCGACGACGCCAAGGCGGTGCGGGCGGGGCTCGAGCGGGGCAAGTTCGCGAACGCCGTCATAATCGGCGCCGGCCTTGTGGGGCTGGAAATGGCCGAAGCCCTCAAACTGTGGGAAGTCAACGTCACCGTCATCGAAATGCAGAACCAGATATTCCCTGCGTTCCTTGACGAGGAAATCGCCGGCTCGGTGGCCAAGTACGCCCGCCAACAGGGCCTGACCCTCCTGACCGGCGAAAAAGTCGAGAAATTCACCGGCGACGGAGCGGTGTCGGCCGTAGTCACCGATCAGCGGACCATCCCGGCAGACCTCGTCATCCTCGCCATCGGCGTTCGTCCGAACGTCGTTCTGGCCAAAAACGCCGGCCTCGCCATCGGCTCGACGGGCGCGATCGCGGTCAACGAAAACCTGCGCACCAGCGACCCCGACATCTTCGCCGGCGGCGACTGCGTCGAAAACACTCACATCATCTCAGGCGAGAAGATCTTCACGCCGATGGGCTCGACGGCCAACAAGCACGGCCGGGTGATCGGCGATAACCTGCTCGGCGGCGACGAGAAATTCCGCGGCGTCCTCGGCACGGTCGTCGTCAAAGTGCTCGACATGAACGTCGGCAAGACCGGCCTGAGTGAACGGGACGCCAAACGCCTCGGCTACGATTACGTCACCGCCATGGTCGGCGGCCACGACCGGCCCCACTACATGCCGGGGGCCAAACTCATCACCGTCAAACTCATCGCCGAGGCCAATACCGGCCGCATCCTCGGCGCCCAGGCCTTCGGTGAGGGCGAAATCGCCAAGCGCATCGACATTGTCGCCACCGCCATCACTCTCGGCGGTACGGTCGGCGACCTCTTCGACATCGACGTTGCCTACGCCCCGCCTTTCAACTCGCCGATCGACAACGTGGCGGTCGCCGCGCTGGCCGTTCTCAACAAGCTGGCCGGCAGGCTCAAAGGCATTTCCTCGCTGACGGCCAAAGAGAAAATCGATGTGGGCAAAACGGTATTCCTCGACGTCCGCACCCCTGACGAAGTAAAGCAGCAGGGCAAGCTGCCCGGCGGGAACGTGCAGTACATTCCGCTGGGCCAGCTCCGCAGCCGGCTGGCCGAACTGAACAAGGACGACGAAATCGTCGCCTTCTGCAAAATCAGCCTGCGGGGCTACGAAGCGGCCCTCATCCTCGAAGGCGGGGACTTCAAGAACGTGCAGGTCATGGAGGGCGGCATCAACGCCTGGCCATTCGAATGCGATAAATAAGCCTGGTTGCACGCAAGAAACACATAAAAAAAGAGCCGTTTGCGGCTCTTTTTTGTGTGTCAGAAATAAGGCTCGGTTGCCGACGTCGCCGGCTGGGGGTCCCAGACGATGGCCGCGGACAGGATGGTGAGGGTCTTCATCTCGGGCGTGTCCTTGACGATGTCGAGGACGGCGGCGCGGAATTCGGGCACTTCCATCAACTTGAGGATGGCGATCCGCATCTCGGGCGACTGGATGTTCTCCGACAAGGCCTTGACCATCTCCGGCGACTTTATCATTTCCGCCAGGCGGGCCTTGCCCTCTGGCGAACGCAGGTAGAGCATGACCTGGTGCTTGACCGCCGCCTGGACTTCGGGGTTGTTGAGGCCGGTTTCGATGAGCGCCGCGACCATCTTCTGGTCCGGGGCGACGCGCTGACCGATGATGAAGGTATTGAAAAAAATGGCCGCCGTAAGCCATAGCCCCAAGGTGACGACGAGCCCGGTGGTTAGCCCGGCCGCCAGCCAGGGCGATAGTTTCTGCAACACAGCGCCAACTCCTTTGCCGTTTGCAGATAGGTTGGCCGGGAAGAGGCCCGATTATACTAAGCCTTAACGATTCTGACCAGCACAAAGCCGGCCGCGAAGCCGCCGATATGCGCCCACCAGGCGATATTCGCGCCGGCCATAAACAGGGCGGCGGCCCCCTGGTAAAGCTGGAGGAAGAACCATAGCGGCAGGAAAAGCAGGGCTGGTATCTGGAGGATGGGGAAGATGGGGAAAAGAGGCACGAGAGTGGCGATGCGCGCCCGCGGGAAAAGCATGAGATAGCCGCCCAGCACGCCGGAAATGGCGCCGCTGGCCCCGACCGTCGGGATGGTGGAGCCGGGGTCGACGACGATCTGGGCTGCGTTGGCGATTACGCCGCACAGAATATAGAAAAGGAGAAAGCGGATTTTGCCCAGCTTGTCTTCGATATTATCGCCGAAAATCCACAGATACCACATATTGCCGAGGATGTGCATCCAGCCGCCGTGGAGAAAGAGATTGGCGAAGAGCGGCGCATACGTCGCAGGCTGCAAGGGCTCGCGGACCAGCCGGGCGATAAAATCCGCCGGCACGAGGCCCCAGGTGTTGATGAATTTGCCCAGCGCGACGTCGCTGAGGAGCAGTTCCTGATAGAAAATATAAAAATTGGCGGCGATGAGGGCAACGGTTACCAGCGGCCATGCGCGGGACGGGATGTTGTCGCGGAGGGGAAACACAGATCGAAACCTCCTGTCAGGATGCTTATTATTATTCTATAGCCCTGCCGATACTTTCGCCAGTGCTGATGGAAAATTTCCCGCGAGGGGATACTATCAGCGAAAAAAACGCGCGAGGGGTGGACGCATGCAACGTTTCGTTCCCGCCAGGGCCTATTTCGAACCGGCATCCCTGGATTACCCTCTGGGCCGCAAGCTGTACGACAGCCTGCGGTCGATCAAAGTGCCGGTTCAGCTCACCGGCTCGCATAACCGCGTGACCGGGCTGCCTGGCAAAACCGCAGGCGAGGCCTACCGTGAGGCCAAGCGGACGCTGGTGGTCGGGGTGCGAAAAAGCGCCGACTTCGCGACCTGCAAGCCGTCGGCCCACTACCAGCTGCCGCTCAACACCAGTTGCCCGGGCATGTGCGAATACTGCTACCTCGCCACCACCCTGGGCAGGCGGCCGTACCTGAGAGTATACGTGAATATCGCGGACATACTGGCCAAAGCCGGTGAATATATCGCGGCGCGTGCCCCGGAAATAACCGTATTCGAGGGGGCGGCAACCTCCGACCCCATCCCCACCGAATACCTCACCGGGCTTTTGCGCACCACAATAGAGCATTTCGGCCGCGAACCCCTGGGAAGGTTCCGCTTTGTCACCAAGCACGTCGACGTGGCGCCGCTCTTGGACGCCGCCCACAATGGCCACACCCGCTTCCGCTTCAGCCTTAACACCGCTGCCGTCATCCGCCAGTACGAGCACCGCACCCCTGGCCTGGCGGAAAGGGTGGCGGCGGCTGCGCAGGTGGCCGGGGCAGGGTACCCGCTGGGCTTCATCATCGCCCCCATCTTTCACTACCCTGCCTGGCGGGAGGATTACGGCGCCCTCTTCCGCAGGCTGGCCGAGGCCTTGCCGGAAGCGGCCGCGCAGGACCTGACCTTCGAATTCATCACCCATCGCTTCACCAAACGGGCCAAAGCCAACATCGCCGCCATCTTCCCCGAAACCGGCCTGCCCATGGACGAGGAAGAGCGCAAGTACAAATTCGGCCAGTTCGGCTACGGCAAATACGTCTATGACCCCGCCATAATGCGCGCCATCGGCGACTCCATGCGTGAGCAGGCAGATATGTATTTTCCGGCGGCCAAGGTGGAATATTTCGTATAAAAAAGAAGCCCTTGCGTCAGCAAGGGCTTCTTTTTCAGTTGCTACTGGTTGGCGGCCGGCTGCTGCGGCTGCTGGAAGCAGGGGCCGCGTCCGCCCTGGCCGAAGCCGGGGCCTTTGCCCATCCCATGGCCTCTGCCGAAGCCTTTGCCCATCATGCCGGGGCCGTATCCCTGGCTCATGCGCTCTTTCATCCAGGCGGCGCGCTGGTCGGCCTGTTCCTGGGTCATGTAGCCGAAGTCGACGTATTTCTGCATGATCTCTTTCCTGGTCTCGAACATCTTGTCATAGAGCGGGGCGAGTTCCTTCTTCTGGTCGTCGGTGAGGGTGATGGCCTGGCGCTGCGGGCCGGGAGGCGGATTCTGGGCGGGGGCGGCGCTCACGACCAGCGAGGCGGCGACCACCAGCACCATTGCTACGAGGGTTACATAGGCGATTGTCTTTTTCATGTTTGTTCCTCCTTGAGGTTTATTTGCTTTTATTATAAAAAACCAATTTGGCAAAAATATGACGCAGTTGTGACAAAAATGTGAAACATGCAGACCGACGATAAAGGGAAAATTACCCATGTAGGCAGGGAATGCGCCGCCGAAAACGGAATAATAGACCCATAACACTGCGAAACGAGGTGGCCCGCGTGATAGTGGGTATCGGCATCGACATCATCGAAATCGACCGCATCGGGGCGGCCGTAGAGCGGGACAGCTTCGTCCGCCGCGTCTTCACCGCCGCCGAGCGCGAGTATTGCGACAGGCGGGGCGTGCAGAGGCCTGCCTCCTATGCCGCCCGTTTCGCCGGCAAAGAGGCGGTCATGAAAGCGTTCGGCACCGGACTGTCGGCAGGCACCTGGCAAGACGTCGAGATACTGGCGGACGCCAACGGACGGCCGACAGTGAAACTCCACGGCTGCTTCGGTGAATTGTCCGCAAAAATGGGCGTGACCGCCGTCCACATCTCGTTGAGCCACGCCCGCGAATACGCGGCCGCGCAAGCTGTCCTGTGGGGAGGCGAACAACCGTGAAGGTGACTACGGCAGCGGAGATGCGCCGCATCGACGAACAGGCCATGAACCAATACGGCCTCGCCGGCATTGCCCTCATGGAGAACGCCGGCGGCGAAGTGGCCCGCAAGGTAGCCGACATCCTCGGCGGCACGGCTGACAAGAAAGTATGCATATTCTGCGGCAAAGGAAATAACGGCGGCGACGGCTCCGTAGCCGCCCGCCATCTGGCAGCCCGCGGCGCCAAGGTCAAGGTCTTCCTGCTGGGGGCGAAAAGCGCCGTCGGCGGCGACGCCCTCGCCAACCTCGACATCCTCCTGAAGATGGGTACCGAAGTGATCGAAATCGTCGGCGAGCGCGACTGCGACAAAGCGGCCCTTGCGACCGCCTTCGCCGACTGCCTGGTCGACGCCCTGCTCGGCACCGGCTTCAGCGGCGAAGTCGGCGGCGACCTCGCCGCGGTCGCCAAGATAATCAACGCCGCCGGCAAGCCCGTCGTCGCCGCCGACATCCCCACCGGCATCGACGCCGACACCGGCCGCGTGCGGGGTGTAGCTGTCAGCGCCACCCATACCGTCACCTTCGGGCTGCCGAAACCGGGCCTCCTCTTTCAGCCCGGCGCAGCCCACGCCGGCTCGCTGACCGTCGCCGACATCGGCCTGCCGCCCGCGCTCCTCGCCGACGGCGCCATCCGGCAAAACACCGTCACCGCCGGGCTTGTCCGGCGCCTCCTGCCGCCGCGCGCCCCCTGGGCCCACAAAGGCACCGGAGGCCGGGTCGCGCTCGCCGCCGGATCGCCGGGGCTCACCGGCGCCGCCGCCCTCGCCGCGATGGCGGCGGTGCGCGCCGGGGCTGGTCTGGTGACGCTGGGAATCGCCGCCGGCCTCAACCCTATAATGGAAGTCAAGCTGACCGAAGTAATGACCAGGCCGCTGCCCGAAGAGACCAACGGCATCATCGGATTGGCGGCCGTCGGAGAAATCGCCGCCCTCGCCGAAACCGCAGACGTCCTGGCTGTCGGGCCGGGCCTCGGCCGCGCCGAGGAAACTTTCGCCGCAGTAAGGGAAATCGTGCGCAGCGTCCGCTGCCCGCTCGTCATCGACGCCGACGGCCTCAACGCCCTCGCCGGCCACACCGAAATCCTGCTCGAAACCGAAGCCCTCGCCGTCCTCACGCCCCATCCAGGCGAACTTGCCCGCCTGACGGGGCGCCCCCTGGCGGTCATCAACGCCGACCGGCTCTCGGCAGCCCGCGACGCGGCCGCCGCCCTGGCCGCCATCGTCGTGCTCAAAGGACCGGGCACAGTCATCGCCTATCCTGACGGCGAAGTATTCATCAACACCACCGGCAACGCCGCCCTGGCCACCGGTGGCGCCGGCGACGTGCTCACCGGCGTCATCGCCGCCCTCGTCGCCCAGGGCCTCACCAGCCACGACGCCGCCGTCGCCGGCGTATTCCTCCACGGCCTGGCGGGCGGGACAGCATCCCGTGCAGGGGTGATCGGAATGGCGGCCGGCGACCTCCTTGCGGCGCTCCCGGCAGCCATCGCCTCCCTGCACAACACCTGAACGCGGTTGCCAACATTTGCGTTTTTCGGCATAATTTGCGTCTTGCCAATGCATACTTAACCATGATACAGTACAAGCGGGAATCCAGCGATTGACAGGCTTAAAACGGCTTTTCAGTATAGCGGCATCATTGACATTCGTATATCAATACTCATATAATGATTATATATTATGTTATATCGTGCATAACCTGAGGCGGGGGTGATGGTGTGGCCGAGTTAAAGCGTATCATGATAAGCATCCCTAACAGCTTGCTGCAGGAAGTCGACGGCTTTATTGCCATGGAAAAGCTTAGTCGCAGCCAATTCGTGCGGGAAGCCATGCGCCTTTACATCGAGGAACGCAAACGCAAGGCTGTTAGAGATTTGATGCGCAAAGGCTATCAGGAAATGGCCGTCATCAACCTGTCTTTGGCCGAGGAAGGCCTTACCGCCGATGTGGAAGTGTACGAGATGATGCCCACCTTGCTAGTGGAGCGTGAATAGGATGATCGTTAAGCGCGGGGACATTTATTATGCAAACCTGAGCCCGGTGGTCGGATCGGAACAGGGTGGACACCGGCCCGTGCTGGTCATTCAGAACGATGTTGGCAATAAATATAGTCCTACCGTTATCGTCGCCGCTATCACATCCCAGATATCCAAGGCGAAATTGCCAACCCACGTTGAGATCAGCGCCAAACAGTTCAACCTCGACAAAGATTCGGTCATACTGCTGGAACAGCTCAGAACAATCGATAAACGCCGCTTGAAAGAGAAAATTACTCATTTGAGCGAAGAAGTCATGACGAAAGTGGACGAGGCCATCAGGATTAGCCTGGGGCTCATTCTGCTTTGACTTGCGGATAGGCGCTCGTGTGCCTATTTTTTTAATTGCCGCCCTGGTATATAATAATTGGCAATGCAGCAAGATAAGCCGTCTACAACGCAAAAGCCGAGGAGGAAGAAGATGCAGTTCAGACGAAGCTGGGCATTCGCCCTTGCCGCGCTGGCGCTGTCGCTGGTTATCGCGGCCGGGTGCGGCGCGCCTGCGGCCGACCGTGCCAAGGTGGACAACCTGGTGGTCAACGTCATCGACGTCGGGCAGGGGGACGCCATCCTCATCCGCACCCCCGGTCAAGTCACCCTGATCGACAGCGGCGACGTTCCGGCCAGGGACAAGCTGGTTGCCTACATAAAGAAGCAGGGCGTCCAAACAATCGACACCTTTATCGTCACCCATCCTCACGCCGACCACATCGGCGGCGCCGTCGCCATCCTCGACAACTTCACCGTCAAGCGGGTCTACGACAGCGGACAGACAACCACCAGCGCCCTCTATCGTCAATACCTCACAGCCGTGCAGAAAAAGAGCATCCCCTTCGCGCTGCTCGCCGACGGCAAAGAAATCGACATCGGCGGCGGCACGCTCAAGATACTGAATCCGCCCGTGCCACTCTTCGCCAGCGACGCCGGCCTCAACAACAACTCGATCGTCGCCCGGCTCGCTTACGGCGGCTTTGCGCTGCTGCTCGCCGCCGACGCCGAGCAGGAAGCCGAGGCGGCCATAGTCAAAAAATACGGCGCAGGCCTGAAAAGCCAGGTGCTGAAAAGCGGCCACCACGGCAGCCGCACCTCGTCCTCGCCCGCTTTCCTCAAGGCTGTCGCTCCCGAGGCGGCTGTCATCCCAGTCGGGGCGAACAACGAATACCATCATCCCCACCCGTCGCTCATGAAACGCTACGGGGACCAAAAGCTGAAGATCTACCGCACCGACACCGACGGCACGGTCACCATCGCCAGCGACGGCAAAACCTACACCATTACCAAGGAGAAATGACATGCGCGTAAGGGCGGTATTAGACAGATTTGAAGGCGAAAAAGCGGTCCTGCTCGTGGGTGACGCCGAAGAATCCGTGTCCTGGCCGCGGGCGGTCCTCCCGGAGGAAACCGCGGAGGGAGATGTCCTGTGGCTGTCCATGAGCGTCGATCGCGAGGCGACCCGCGCGGCCAAAGCGGAGGCGGAGGACCTGCTGCGCAAATTATTGAACAGCGGCCGTTGATAAAGCCCCATCTGCAACCTAAAAGAGGCGGTATTGCCGCCTCCTTATTTTTCCTTTTTAGCTTTAAATAAACAGTTTACAGACAAGTTGTGAGCGTAACATAAAAAATCAGACATGAAACTGGCAGGAATTTGACTATAAAAGGCGAACTGTAACATAACACGTCGCAATAGGGAGGTGTTGTGTTGCGCCGCGTCCTCTGTTTCCTGGTAATTAGTGTTGTGCTGGCCGTCTCCTCGGCGGGCTACGCGGCCAAAGCGCCGACGTCTCCAGTGGCCTACCAGCCCGGCAGCAAACTGCTGGCCGTCGTCGGCAAAACCGCCGGCGCCTCGATCACTCCCGGCGGTCAACAGCTGACACAGATCCGCTGGGCCAACCACACCGACGCCGTCACCGGCGCCGGCAGGCTTCGCCTTGTCATCGACACAACCGGCCCTGTTCAGGTCAGCGGCACGGTTTCCGCCTCGCCCACGCCACGCCTCGTTGTCAACGTCAAAGGTGCGGTTCCAGGCCAGACAGACACCGAAATCGACCTTGACGGCCGCATCGCCGACAGCATCAGCATGAAATCCGAAGACGACCGGAACACCGTCATAACGGTGGAACTGCCACTGATGGTCGACGAAGGGGAATACAAGGTATTTACCCTGCCGCAGGACATTCCCAACAAGAAACCGAATCGCGTGGTTATCGATATCAACCAGCCCCTGCCCCCGGCCAAATTCAACTTCACCGCGGGTTTGAAAGGCAAGACCATCGTCCTCGATCCCGGCCACGGCGGCAGCGACCCTGGCGCAGTCGGCCTGGCGGGCAGCAGGGAAAAGAACGTCAACCTTGCTGTCGCCCTCAGAGTCAAGGCGCTTCTCGACAAGGCGGGAGCTAAAGTCGTCATGACCCACCAGGATGACCGCGACGTCTTCGGCCCCAACGCATCGGCCGTCGATGAACTCAAGGCGAGAGCCACCATCGCCAACGTCAAAAAAGCCGACATATTCGTCAGCATCCACTCCAACGCCGCCGCCAACCGTAGCGCCGACGGCACCTCTACATATTTCTACCAGAAGACCCGCTACGATTACCTGCTGGCAAACAACCTCCAGGCAGGCATGCTGGAGGCTGGCGGTCTGAAGGACAAAGGGACCCTGCCGGCGAACTTCTACGTGATCAAGCGCACCACAATGCCGGCTGCGCTCGTCGAGATGGCGTTTCTGTCCAATCCGGCCGAGGAAAAACTGCTGGCCAGTCCCCAATTCCAGCAGAAGATGGCCGAAGGCATCGTCCAGGGCATTGAAAGCTTCTTTGCCCAGGCAGCCACCAAGGGGGGTGAATGGTGATGTCCAATCGCAGCAGATATATTGCATTAGTGGCCGTCTTCCTCATCGCGCTCTTCGCGGCAGGCTGTGAACCCGACCAGGCTGTCACCGGCCAACCGCCCGGCGCCAAGCAGCCGGAGAAACAGGCGACACCGCCGGCCGCCGAGACGATGTCCGTCACTGTATACCACGCCACCCAAGACGCCGCATTTCTCGTGCCGGAAACCCACACTCTCCCGAAAACAGACCAACCCGTCCAGGCTGCCGTAGAGCAGCTGCTGGCCGGGCCGAAAACCCCCGAACTTGTCCGCGCCCTGCCCGCCGGGACCAAGCTCAGGGGTATAACCGTCAAGGACCATATCGCTTACGTGGACTTCAACGACAAACTCGTCAAGAACGGCAGCGGCGGCTCGGCCGGCGAAATCCTGGCCGTGAGCGCCATCGTCAACACCGTGACCGAATTCGCCGATATCTACAAGGTTCAGATCATGGTCGAAGGCAGAAAGATCCAGACCCTGTACGGCCATATGGACACCAGCGAACCGCTGAGCAGGTCGGAAAAGATCATTAAAAAGTCCTTGTGAGCCGCAATAGCATCTGGTAAAATAAGACTGCAACCGAATACCGCACCACTAGGGGAGCGTAATGCTGAGAGGCGCAAGCCGACCCTTGGAACCTGATTTCTGGTTAATACCAGCGTAGGGAAGTGGGTTTTACCAGGCAACTGGCAGCCATCTAACCGTTCGTTGGATGGCTGTTTTTTATTGCATAAACGATTAGTAGGAGGATTTGCGATGACGACTCAGATGAAAAAGGCCCTGAGTGGCCAGATTACCCCGGCTATGGCGGCGGTGGCGGCCGAGGAGGGAATCGCGCCGGAAAGCATCCGCGAACGGGTGGCGGCCGGCACGGTGACGATATGCGCGAATATCAACCACGCCAGCCTAGAACCGCGTGGCTTCGGTCTTGGCCTCAAGACCAAAGTTAACGCCAACATCGGCACCTCGAGCGCCTATCCCGCCGTCGAGCCCGAACTGGCCAAGCTCCAGGCCGCCATCGACGCCGGGGCCGACGCCGTTATGGATCTCAGTACCGGCGACAACATCGACTACTCCCGCCGGGAGATCATCAAGCACTCCACGATACCTGTGGGCACGGTGCCCATCTATCAGGCCACTGTCGAGGCGATCAAAAACAGAGGCTCGATCGTCGAAATGACGGGCGACGACATCTTCCGCACCATCGAAAAACACGCCAAAGACGGCGCCGACTTCATGACCATCCACTGCGGCATCACCCAGGCCAGCATCGCCAGGCTTCGCCAGCAGGGACGGGTCACCGACATCGTCAGCCGCGGCGGCTCCTTCATCACCGGCTGGATGCTCCACAACGACAAGGAAAACCCCCTTTACGAGCGCTACGACGAACTTATGGACATCTGCGCCGCCTACGACGTCACCATCAGTCTCGGCGACGGCCTGCGGCCGGGCTGTCTCGCCGACGCCACCGACCGCGCTCAGCTCGAGGAACTGCTCACCCTCGGCGAACTCGTCGACCGGGCGTGGGCCAAAGGCGTCCAGGTGCTTGTCGAAGGCCCCGGCCATGTACCCTACAACCAGATCGAGGCCAACGTCAAACTGCAAAAACAGATCTGCAAAGGCGCGCCCTTCTATGTTCTCGGCCCGCTCGTCACCGACGTCGCTCCCGGCTACGACCACATCACCGCCGCCATCGGCGGCACGCTGGCCGCCGCCGCCGGCGCCGACTTCCTCTGCTATGTCACCCCGGCCGAACACCTCGGCCTGCCGACTATCGACGACGTACGCGAAGGGGTCATCGCCTCGCGCATCGCCGGCCACGCCGCCGATATCGTCAAAGGCGTCAAAGGGGCGTGGGAATGGGACCTGTCCATGGCCAAAGCCCGCAAAGCTCTCGATTGGGAAAAACAAATCGAACTCGCCATCGACCCCGTCAAGGCCGGCCGCTACCGCAAGGAGCGCAACCCCGACGGCGCCGAGGCATGCTCGATGTGCGGCAACTACTGCGCGATGAAGATCGTCAGCGAGTACCTGGGCAAACCGATCGAAAGGTGCTGATTACAGGAGCGCCCCGCATTTGCGGGGCGCTCAGACTGGTGAGAAAGGCCCATCTGCGGCGTTGCTCCTCAGAGCGCTTGCTTGCGTACGTCCCAAAGTACTCGGCGCGGCGCGCTCTTCCGGTGCGCCTTGCATCTGGACCTTTCTCACCAGTCTGACATTGCCTAAACCAAGAGCGCCCCGCATTTGCGGGGCGCTCTTGGTTTTTACTTCTGTTACTCGTTTGCGAACACCCGCGGGACCCTTGCGCTGACGGCGCAGGCCAGCTCGTAATTTATCGTTCCGGCGAGCTCGGCGAGTTCGGTCAGCGTAATCTCCTCCTTGCCCTGGCGGCCGAAAAGGACTGCTTCGTCGCCGACGGCCGCATCCCCATCCGCTCCCAGGTCGACAACTATCTGATCCATGCACACCCGTCCGACCACCGGCCGGCGCTTTTCGCCGATCAGGACGGAAGCCTTATTCGACAGGTGGCGGCTGTAGCCGTCGGCGTAGCCCACCGGCAGCGTGGCGAGGAAGGTGGGGCGTTCGGTAGTATAGGTACACCCGTAACTAACCGGGGTGCCGGCGGAAACCTCCTTGATAAAGGCGATACGGGTTTTCAGCTGCATGGCGGGACGGAGGTCGAGGCTTTTGTGCATCTCGCGGGAAGGCGGCAGGCCATAGATGACGATGCCCGTCCGGACGGTGTTGAAACGGCCCAGAGGGAGATCGATGGCGGTGGCGCTGTTGGCGGCCGAAACATAGGGCAGGCTGGTTTTGGCGGCCAGCCGGTCAACGGCGGCCCGGAAAGCGGCGAGCTGTTTTTCGGCATAGGTTTTATCGGCCGCGTCGGCCGTCGCGAGGTGGGTGAAGACGCCGACGAGTTCCACGCCGGGGCTGGCCTGGATGTACTGGCGGAATTCCTCGAGCTGCACGGGGGCAACGCCGATGCGGCCCATGCCCGTGTCGGTCTTGAGCACGATGCGGCAGCGGCGGCCGGCGTCACGGGCGGCGTGGGAAAGGGCTCTGATACTGTCCATCGTGGCGACCGTGGCGATGAGGTGGTAGTCGACCACCAGCTTTGCCTGGTCCGGGAGGGTGAGGCCAAGAACGAAGATCGGCACCGCCAGACCGGCCCCCCTGAGTTCGGCGCCTTCTTCCGGGAGAGCCACCGCCAGACAGTCGGCGCCGGCCTCCAGGGCCGCCCGGCTCACCTTCACGGCCCCGTGGCCGTAAGCGTTCGCCTTGACGACGGCCACGAGCTTGACCGCCTGGCCCGCAGCTTCGCGTACCTGGCGGATGTTGTGGCGGATGGCCGCCAGATCGATCTCGGCGTAGGTAGGTCGCATGCTAACCCCTTCTATCGCTTTTTTTCCCTATCGACAGGCCGTGTTTACGCAGCTTTTTTAGGACGGCGGTGTGGGAAAGGCCGAGGATTGCCCCGATCTGCCGCGAAGTCCGGTAGCGTTTGAGGGCTTGCAGCAGCACATCCCGCTCCACTTCGTCCAGCGTCTCCTCCAGCGGGCGTTCGGGAGCGGCAGCGCCCCGCGGCAGGGGGGTCTGACCCTGATCGAGGACGATATGGCCGGTGAGGATAATCTTGTCGCCGACGATGTTGACCGCCCGCTCAATGACATTCTCCAGTTCGCGGATATTGCCCGGCCAGTGGTAGGCGGTCAGCTTGGCGAGCGCCGTCTCGCTAATGGCGTCGACGGGCTTCTGGAGCTTGGCGGCGAACCTCTTCAGGAAATACTGCACGAGGATAGGGATATCCTCGTGCCGCTCCCGCAATGGCGGGAGGAAAAGAGGAATAACGTTAAGCCGGTAATAAAGATCTTCTCGGAAGGCGCCCTTGGCGATCATCTCCTCGAGATGCCGGTTGGTGGCCGCCAGTATCCTCACATTTACGGTATTCTCCCGCGTGCCGCCCAGGCGGCGCACCTTGCCGTCCTGCAACACCCGCAGCAGCTTGGCCTGGAGGTGGGAGGACAGCTCGCCGATCTCGTCGAGAAAGAGGGTGCCGTTGTTGGCGAACTCGAACAGGCCCTGCTTGCCGCCCTTCACCGCGCCGGTGAAGGATCCTTCCTCGTAACCGAACAGCTCGCTTTCCAACAGCGTGTCGGGGACGGCGGCACAGTTGAGAGGCACGAAGACCTTGTCGGCCCGAGGGGAAGCGGCATGGATGGCGCGGGCGAACAGCTCCTTGCCGGTGCCCGTCTCGCCGCGGATGAGCACCGTGGAGTCGCCGCGGGCGATGGTTTTAGCCACCGTGACCACCTGTTGCATCGCGGCGCTGGTATATAGAATCTCGTCGAAGGTGAACATCATCTGCCCGGTAACGGTATAGACAAGTTCCCGCACGTCGCTGATATCCTTGAGGACGGCCACCGCGCCGATTATCCGGCCCCGTGCTCCCAGGATGGGGCGACCGCTGGCCAGGTAGTGGCTCTTGGTCCTTTCGAGGACAATCTCGCGGTTGTTATAAACCGCCCCCGTACGCAGCGTCTCCAGCAGGGGCAGATCGGGCGAAATCTCGGCCAGTGGGCGGCCGATGACCTCCTGGTAGGGGAGGCGGACGATCATTTCCGCCGCCGGGTTATAGTGGGTAACCTCGCCGTGGTGGTTTATGGCGACGATGCCCTCGCCGACCGAGGCAAGCACCGCCTTGATCTGTTCGGCCTTCTCCTGGTGGGGCATAAGGTCGATCTCGAGCGCGTCGATAACCTGGGGGATGGATTTGAGGGCAGCGATGACGGAGTCTTTATCCGCCGGCACGGTCATCTCGGTTTCCAGGAAAACGGTGTTGGGCTCGACCTCCATCGTCAGGATATTAAAACGGCGGGCAGCCAGCACCTGCGAGATATCGAGAACCAGCCCGACCCGGTCGATGTTGGGGATGCGCAGGCGGAGCAGCTGCATCGGCGGACATCCTTCCCAAGAGGAATAATATTACAGAATTAAACAGCGGCCAGGCATAATCCTTCGCCTGGTACAACTTTTTTTGCCGGCGTGGTATACTAAACTGTGAAATGGTAGTATAAACCAAACACGGATTTTTATGAGACGGTGATATGATGCATCTCAGCGAAATCGGCGAATTCGGTCTCATCGACCGCATAAAGGAAGGCGCCATCGTCGAGCCGGCCGACGTCGTGGTGGGAATCGGCGACGATGCCGCCGCGTACCGCCCGGGGCCGGGCCTCTTACAGCTGATAACCACCGACATGCTGGTCGAAAACGTCCACTTCCTGCTCGATAAAACAACGCCCTGGCAGCTCGGGTACAAGGCGATCGCCGTCAACCTCAGCGATATCGCCGCCATGGGCGGCCGTCCCAGGCAAGCCGTAGTCTCGGTCGGCCTGCCTGCGCACCTGCCGGTGGAGTTCGTCGTCGACCTATATCAGGGAATGAAAGAAATCTGCCGCGAGTTCGCCGTCAACATCATCGGCGGCGACACCGTCGCCAGCCCCAGCGGCCTGGTCGTCAACGCCGCCGTCACCGGCGAAGTGGCGCCAGCAGGACTCTTGAAGCGCTCAGGATCCCGTCCCGGCGACCTTGTCGTGGTCACCGGCACCCTCGGCGACTCGGCCTGCGGCCTTGACCTGCTGCGCACCCCCGGCTGGGAGGAGCACGAATTCGCCTGGCCGCTCGTCACCGCCCACCTCACGCCGCGTCCGCAGATCGCCACCGGTCTGAGACTGGCAGCCTGGGGCGCCGCCAGCGCCGACGACATAAGCGACGGCCTGGCCAGCGAGGCCAACGAACTCGCCAAAGCCGGCGGGGTCGGGATAAAAATCTACGCCGACCGTATACCCCTTTCCCCACAGCTTGTCGAAGCGGCGGCCCTGTTCGGCCGCCAGCCGCTCGACTACGCCCTGTTCGGCGGCGAAGACTTCGAGCTGGTGTTCACCATCGGCCCGGAAAAGTTTGAACAGATCACTTATCGTGGCGGCCTGACGGTCGTCGGCGAAGTCACCGGCCAGGAACAAGGGGTAGCGCTTGTCGCCTGCGGCGTAGCCCGACCCCTCGAACCCCGCGGCTACAATCACTTTCGCTAAAGGGAGCAACCATGCTGACAATAAAAACCTGCGCACCTGCCGCTACATTCACCTGCGGCCGCACCCTCGGCCGGTTGCTGGCGGCCGGCGACGTTCTTTGCCTGACCGGTGACCTGGGGGCCGGCAAAACCCTTCTCGTCAAGGGTATCGCCGCCGGCCTCGGCATCGGCGACGACGTAACCAGCCCGACCTTCACCATCCTGCAGGTATACGAAACCGGTCGCCTGCCCCTCTATCACTTCGACCTCTACCGGATGGACAACGAAAACCAACTGGACGATATCGGCTTCGCTGACTATGCCGGGGCTGACGGCGTCGCCGTCATCGAATGGGCGGACAAGTTCCCCGCCGCCATGCCGGATGAGCATCTTCTCATCGAACTGACAGGCGGCGCCGGGGAAAGCGACCGCATCATCCAACTGACGCCGACGGGCGGGCGGTACCGCCTCCTGTGCGAGGAGCTGAGCGACAAATGCTGATACTGGCCCTGGACACCGCCACGCTGGTATCGAGCGTGGCCCTTGCCACCCCCGAAAGGCTGCTGGCCGAGCTGACCATCCAGACGAAGAAAACCCACTCCGAACGACTGATGCCCCACATCGAACAACTCCTGGCTCTGGCCGACACGGACAAATCCGCCGTCGGCGCCATCGCTGTCAGCATTGGTCCGGGGTCGTTCACCGGCCTGAGGATTGGTCTGGCGACCGCCAAAGCCCTGGCTTACGCCCTCAACATCCCGATAATCGGCGTTCCCACCCTGGCCGCGCTGGCCTACGGCTGTCCCGTGCCCGGAGCAGTTCTCGCGCCGACCATGGATGCCCAAAAAGGCAACATCTATATAGCCCTCTACCGGTGGCGGGGCGGCAGTCTCGACGAAGTGACGCCGCCGGCGGTTATGACCCATGAAGCCGCCGCCGCCCTGCTGTCCGCACGACCCGAGCCAGTGCTGCTCCTCGGCGAAGCGGCCGAGCTCTACGCCGACACATTCCGCCAGGCAGGAATCGCCATTGCCGCGCCTCACGTCGCCATGCCGCGGGCCGGCAGCGTCGCCCTGCTTGGCGCCAGGCTTCTCGCTGCGGGCGAACGCCACGACGTAATGGGCGTCGAGCCATTATACATCAGACGGTCGGAAGCGGAGGAATTATGGGAGAAACGTCAGATCTGCCGACCGAGCTGAACATCCGCGCAATGGAACTGGCCGACATAGATGCCGTGCTTACGGTGGAAGAATCGTCGTTTGTCACCCCCTGGTCCCGGACGGCGTTCGTCGCCGAGATCGAAGACAACGACCTCGCCTGCTATCTTGTCGCCGAAGCCGAAGGCCAGGTCGTCGGCTACGCCGGCATGTGGGTAATCCTCGACGAAGCCCACGTCACCAACGTTGCCCTGCTGCCGGCCTTCCGCGGCCGGGGGCTGGGATCGAGGCTTATGGGCGCGCTGTGCATGATTGCAAAGGCTCTGGGAGCAGCCCGCATGACCCTCGAAGTCAGGCCGTCCAACAACGCCGCCCGGCGCCTTTACAGCAAACTTGGTTTCGAAGCCAGGGGCGTCCGGCCCGGCTACTACACCGACACCAAAGAAGACGCCGTCATAATGTGGCGGGACAAACTGTAGGCAAAAAAAGGAGCCACTTGACGTGGCTAAGGGGTGATTGTGCTATAAGATATGCCGGCGCCCCGCCCGGTGTTACAACCCCAATATAAAGGGGCGGCCGTAGCCGCCCCTTGGAACCCTTAGGTGAGGTTATTCGATTCATATTGCTCAATCATCTTGCGGACCATATGACCGCCAACGCGACCGCAGTCGGCCGAGGTCATAGTGTTCCAGCCCTGGGAACGAACGCGCTCGGCAATACCCAGCTCGGAAGCGATTTCGAACTTCATCGAGTCAAGAGCGTTTTCGGCGGCAGGATTCACGGGTTTTCTCGAGCGTGCCATTTAATTCCCCCCTTTCTCGGGCAATCTTGTTTTCATGCCCATTACTATTGTGCACTTTTAATTTTTGCGGATACATTGTAAATATTACTACCAAAAAGGAGCGTTTAGCCCTTGACCCTGATACTCGGCCTGGAGACAAGCTGCGACGAAACATCGGCGGCCGTTGTAGCCGACGGACGGACAGTCCTGTCGAACATCATATCTTCCCAAGTTGATCTGCACCAGCGCTACGGCGGTGTCGTGCCAGAGCTCGCCTCCCGCAAGCACATCGAAAACGTCATGCCGGTCGTCCACCAGGCACTCATTGACGCCGGCGTGAAACTGGCCGACATCGACGCCATCGGCGTGACCTACGGACCGGGGCTGGTGGGCGCGCTGCTTGTCGGCGTTGCCGCTGCCAAAGCCCTGTCTTTTGCCGCCGGCAAACCGCTTATCGGCGTCAACCACCTCGAGGGCCACATCTTCGCCAACTTTCTCGCCGACCCCGAACTCGCCCCCCCGCTCATCGCCCTCGTCGTATCCGGCGGCCACACCTCGCTGGTCGAGCTTGCCGACTACAACCGCTTTCGCCTCCTGGGGCAGACGCGCGACGACGCCGCCGGCGAAGCCTTCGACAAAGTGGCCCGGGTTCTCAGGCTGCCGTACCCCGGCGGCCCGGAGATCGAAAAATTGGCTACGGAAGGCGACCCTGAGGCGATCGCTTTCCCTCGCGCCCTGAGCGGCGCAGGCTTGGAATTTAGCTTCAGCGGTCTCAAATCCGCGGTCCTCAACCACCTCAACGTCGCCCGCCAGCGTGGCGAGGCAATAAACGAAGCCGACGTCGCCGCCAGCTTCCAGGCCGCGGTCGTCGACGTTCTCGTCGCAAAAACCGTGCAAGCGGCCAGAGACGCCGGCATCGGCAATGTCGTCCTGGCAGGCGGGGTGGCGGCCAACGGCCGTCTGCGCGCCGACCTCGCCGCCCGGTGCGCCGAATACAACATGACGCTCCACTACCCCCCGCCTGTCTACTGCACCGACAACGCCGCCATGATCGCCTGCCGCGCCCACTACCAGCACCTTGCCGGTCACTGGGCGGGGCTCAGCCTCAACGCCGTACCGTCCCTCAGGCTGGGAGAACGACGCTACTGATGTGGAAAAGGAATTATCCTACAATTGTGGATAAAGTGGCTAAAATGTAAAAAAATGACGAATAGCAACGCTGTTTTCTGTGGATAAACCTGTGAATTGTGTTGATAACCCTGGGATGACTTGTCGGTCACGCACTTATGGGTATAAAAAATAGCGAACAGTATTCTTATATGTCCGAATGTGTCGAGGGAAATGTCGCATATTCTCTATCGATGGCAAGTTCGCCGGCCTGCATTTCCCCATGGGGACAGTGCGGCCGGCTTTGTCGTGCCGGCCGATAAATTACCGCCGCAAAACAGGATTTTCGCCCACCGAGGTGGAATACTATCAAACTTAATACGCCGCTGGAGGTTTCTATGGGTATCGTCGGCGACGTCTGCCGAAAAACAACCGCCCTGACCGCGGAACAGATTGAGGCGCTGGAAGTCGTCGCCGACGGCCTGCAAATCGCCGCCGACCTCGCTCACGCCCAGGTCACCGTATACGCCAGAGCCCGTGAGGCCGCCTTCCTGGTCATAATCGCCCAGGCCAAGCCCCACACCAGCTTCATCCAATACAGGCCCAACCTCCTCGGCACGACGGTCAGCGCCACCGAAGAACCTCTGATATGGCGGACCATCACCACCGGCGAACACATCAGCGGCGAGCGGGAATGGGCGCTCGGCATGGAAGTGCTCGCCATGCAGACCTTTCCCGTGGCTGACGCCGCCGGCCAAACAGTCGCCGCCGTAAGCTTCGAATCCGGCATTGAGGACGACGCCGCCGGCGACCACAGTATCCTCATCGAAACAGCCTTTCAGTTCCTGACCTCGGCCCGCGTCGCCGCCGGCACCGTCTACCGCCCGCTTTCGGCCCGCGAAGGCATCATCATCCTCGACGACCGCGGGCGGGTCGTATACGCCAACACCGCCGCCGCCAGCATCTACAAACTCTTCGGCGTCGGGCGCATCATCGGCCGCCGCGTCTACGACCGCCAGGTCAACCTCCGGCTTGCCCTCAAGGCCGCCAGCACCCGCCAGCCACAGGAAAGCGAGCTCGAAATCGGCAACGTCATCCTTGCCCAGCGGGCCATCCCCATCGTCCGTGGCGGGCAGACCGTGCGCACCGTCATGATCGTCGCCGACATCACGGAAGTCAAGAAAAAAGAAAAAGAGCTCCTCATAAAATCGGCGGTCATCCAGGAAATCCATCACCGGGTAAAAAACAACCTTCAGACCATCGCCAGCCTTCTCAGGCTCCAGGCGCGCCGCACCCCTTCGGCCGAAGTCAAGGCGGCCCTGCGCGAAAGCGTCAACCGCATCCTCAGCATCTCGGTCGTCCATGAATTCCTCTCCCAGCAGGACGCCGAATTCATCGACGTATCCGAAGTCGCCAAAAACATCCTCGACCTTGTCATCGAAAACATGCTCGAGCCCGACTTCAACGTCCAGACGGTATTCAACGGTCAGCGGATGGTCCTGCCGTCCGACAAGGCGATAAGTCTGGCCCTGGCGATCAACGAGCTCATCCAGAACTCCATCGAGCACGGCTTCGTCGGCCGGCGCGAAGGAGTCATCGGCGTAGAAATCCTTGCCCTCAAAGACATCTACCAGATCGACATCTGGGACAACGGCATCGGCCTGCCGCCCGATTTTGGCCAGAAAGAGTCCAACAGCCTCGGCCTGCAAATCATCAGAACCCTCGTCGAAAACGACCTTGGCGGCACGTTCCGGCTGCACTCGCGGAACGGGACCAGGGCAAGCATAATCGTACCGTGCAGCACGGAGGGAGGATAACATGCAACCCTTACGAATCGTCATCGCCGACAACGAATCGATAATCCGCATGGATCTCAAGGAACTCCTCGAAGAAGCGGGTCACACCGTCGTCGGCGAAGCGGCCGACGGCGTCAAGGCTATCGAACTGACCCGCCGCCACAAGCCCGACCTCGTCGTCATGGACATCAAGATGCCCGAGATGGACGGCATTACCGCCGCCAAAATCATTTCCAACGAAAAAATCGCCCCCGTGCTGCTCCTTACCGCCTTCAGCCAGAAGGAAATCGTCGAAAAGGCCAAAGATTCCGGCGTACTCGCGTACCTCGTCAAGCCGGTCAAAGAAGCCAACCTTTTCCCGGCCATCGAAATAGCTTTGTCGCGGTTTCAGGAGTTCGCCGAGCTAGAGCGCGAATTGGAAGAAGTAAAAAATTCCCTCGAAACACGCAAGATCCTCGACCGGGCCAAAGGCATCCTCATGGACGCCTATAACCTCAACGAAAGCGAAGCCTACCGCCGCATCCAGCAATACAGCATGTCCAAGCGCAAATCGATCAGAGAAGTGGCCGAGGCGATCGTCGAAGCCGCCACCAAAAAATAGCGGCAGCGGTAATTAAGAAGCCTAAAGAGGGAATCGTATGAAACGTCGTTACGAAGTACATCCCGTCGCCGGTAAAAACTCACTGCGGTTCTGGCCCGACGCGGTCAGCCCCCTCCGGGTAATCTGGAACTTCACCATCATCTCCCTCGGCCGGATTTCCCCCTCCTTCCACGTAAAAAACTTCCTCTACCGTCTCCTGGGGGTCAAAATCGGCAAAAACGCCTCCGTCGGCCTCATGGTCATGCTGGACATATTCTTCCCTGAAACCATCGACATCGGCGACAACGTCATCATCGGCTACAACACCACCCTCCTCGGCCACGAATTCCTCAAAGACGAATGGCGCAAGGGCAAAATCATCATCGAAAAGGACGTCGTCATCGGCGCCAACTGCACCATTTTGCCCGGAGTGGTCATCGGCGAGGGCGCGGTCGTCTCCGCCATGACGCTCGTCAACCGCGACATCCCGCCCCACTCCTTCTATGGCGGCGTGCCGGCGCGGGATCTGAGGGCGGGGAAATGATGGCACTCTTCTACCGGCGCTGGTTCCTGCTCGCTCTCGTCGCCGTCAACGCCGCCGGCACCGTCTGGGGCGTCGTCTGGTACTGGGAACAGCTCCTCGACACGCCGTGGTACCTCCTGCCGCTAGTTCCCGACTCGCCAGGGCATGCCGCCCTCTTCGGCATCTACGTCTGGTGGCTGGCGACCGGACGGGTGGAGCGCCTCGGCCCCGGACAGACCTTCCTGGCCTGGGCTGGCGTGCTGGGAGTAGTCAAATACGGCCTGTGGACCACCGCAATCATCAGCCAGTATCTTCTCGCTCAGGGGACCCAGCCCGGCATCGAAGACTGGATGCTCTACTTCAGCCACGGCGGCATGGCGCTCCAAGGGCTGGTCTACATGGGGCGGCTGCCCCGGGCGGCGGTGCCGGCCGCGCTAACCGTACTGTGGCTGGCAGTCAACGACTTCTTCGACTACATCCTCTTCACCCATCCCCGGCTGCCTCTGCCAGACCAGTTCGCCGCCGCCGCCTGGACCAACATCATCCTCACCGCCCTCGTGGCGGTACTGGCCTACTGGCTAATCAGCAGAAAGACAACCGGCAGGGCTTGACCCTGCCGCCAGCTTGTCGATAAAGCCCCATCTGCGGCGTTGCTCCTCAGAGCGCTTGCTAGCGTACGATCGAGTACGCTAGCAAGCGCTCTTCCGGTACGCCTTGCATCTGGAGCTTTCTCGGCAAGCTGGTTTTGCTTTATCCACCGCCCTGCGGGACAACGCCTAAGCCCTCTCCCGCATGCATAAAATAACCGTGGGGCGAAGAAAATACCAGAGATGTTCCGCACGGGCCAAAAAATGTTTTAAAAAATGCCGATTTTAGCCGCTTCTGCTCTTGATTTTCCGCCGCAAATTATATATCATAATTTATGGAATTAGCACTCGCCGGTGGTGAGTGCTAACAACAAGAATACATACCAATACAAATACAGAAGGAGGTTTTTTCCACATGATCAAGCCATTAGGCGACAGAGTAGTCATCAAAGTCCTCGAGAAGGAAGAGAAAACCAAGAGCGGCATCGTACTTCCCGACACCGCCAAAGAGAAGCCCCAGGAGGGCAAAATCGTGGCGGTCGGCACCGGTAAAGTGCTTGACAACGGTCAGCGCATCGCGCTCGACGTCAAGGAAGGCGACAAGGTCATCTTCTCCAAATATGCCGGCACCGAAGTCAAAATCGACGGCCAGGATTATCTTATCCTCAGCGAGCGGGACGTCCTGGCGATTGTTGAGTAATATAAGGGGGTAAAGAAAAGAAATGGCGAAGCAGATTATTTTTGACGAAGAAGCTCGTCGCGCTCTTGAAAAGGGCGTCAACGCGCTGGCCAATACCGTAAAAGTGACCCTCGGCCCCAAAGGCCGCAACGTAGTGCTTGACAAGAAATTCGGCGCGCCGACCATTACCAATGACGGCGTCACCATCGCCCGCGAGATCGACCTCGAAGACCCGTTCGAGAATATGGGCGCCCAGCTTGTCAAAGAAGTCGCCACCAAGACCAACGACGTCGCCGGCGACGGCACCACCACCGCCACCCTGCTGGCCCAGGCCATGATCCGCGAAGGTATGCGCAACGTCGCCGCCGGCGCCAACCCGATGATCCTCAAGAAGGGCATCGAAAAAGCCGTCGCCGCCGTCGTCGAAGAAATCAAGAAGAACGCCAAAAAGGTAGAGACCAAAGAAGCCATCGCCCAGGTCGCTTCCATCTCGGCCGCTGACGAAGAAATCGGCAAACTCATCGCCGAAGCCATGGAAAAAGTCGGCAAAGACGGCGTCATCACCGTTGAAGAATCCAAAACCACCGGCACCGACCTCGAAGTCGTCGAAGGCATGCAGTTCGACCGCGGCTACATCTCCCCTTACATGATCACCGACACCGAGAAAATGGAAGCCGTTTTGAACGACCCCTACATCCTCATCACCGACCGCAAGATCGGCGCCATCGCCGACCTGCTGCCCGTCCTCGAAAAAGTCGTCCAGCAGGGCAAGGAACTGCTCATCGTCGCTGAAGACGTCGAAGGCGAAGCCCTCGCCACCCTCGTCGTCAACAAACTGCGCGGCACCTTCCGGGCCGTGGCCGTCAAAGCCCCCGGCTTCGGCGACCGCCGCAAAGCCATGCTCGAAGACATCGCCACCCTCACCGGCGGCACCGTCATCACCGAAGAACTCGGCCGCAAGCTCGACAGCGTCCAGGTCGGCGACCTCGGCCGCGCCCGCCAGGTCCGCGTCTCCAAGGAAGAGACCACCGTCGTCGACGGCGCCGGCGCCGCTGACGCCATCAAAGCCCGCGTCGCCCAGATCAAGGCTCAGATCGAAGAATCCACCTCCGACTTCGACAAAGAGAAGCTTCAGGAGCGTCTGGCCAAGCTGGCCGGCGGCGTAGCCGTCATTCGCGTCGGCGCAGCCACCGAAGTCGAACTCAAAGAGAAGAAGCACCGCATCGAAGACGCCCTCAACGCCACCCGCGCCGCGGTGGAAGAAGGCATCGTCCCCGGCGGCGGCACCGCCTTCATCGACGTCCTGCCCGTATTCGCCAAACTCACCGGCAACGGCGACGAAATGACCGGCGTAGCCATCGTCAAACGGGCTGTCGAAGAACCGGTTCGCCAGATCGCCAACAACGCCGGCCACGAAGGCTCGGTCGTCGTCGAGAACGTAAAGAAAGCCGGCCAGGGCAAAGGCTTCAACGCCCTCACCGAGCAGTACGTCGACATGATCGCCGCCGGCATCGTCGACCCGGCCAAAGTTACCCGCTCCGCCCTCCAGAACGCCGCCTCGATAGCGGCCATGGTCCTCACTACCGAATCGCTCGTTGCCGACAAGCCCGAAAAAGAGCCCATGATGCCCCCGGGTGGCGGCATGGGCGGTATGGGCGGCATGGGCGGCATGATGTAAAGAGAGCCGAAGCCCTCTGGTTTGAGGGGTTCCAGCTCGAACATACTGCCAATGACCACGTTTTGACCACATAAAAGATTTTTAGATGAGGCCTCTCATTAGTTCACTGAACTTTTGAGCGGCCTCTCTTTTCATTGTTTTCGCCACGTGAAGATAGACATTCTTCGTGTTGGCCAGCTTCAAAAGACGCGCTATTCGATTCTCGATATGCGTAAATGAAGGTGTTTATCCATTTGGTGTAAAACACTATATTATTCCAACCGTAACTACTTTTGGGTAAATACATGTTTCCGGGAGCTTACTAATGGATTGCGACGATAAGGACATCAAACTGCTTACTGACGCTCCGATACCAAGATTGCTGCTGCATTTTTCGCTGCCGGCAATCCTTGGTATTATTTCTATCGCCATGTACGAGACGATCGACCGGATTTTTATCGGTCAATTCGCTAGTGATGAGGGCCTGGCTATTATCGCCGTTGGCGTTCCTTTTGTCGCTTTCATCAACGCCTGCTGCCTGATGTTGCGGATTGGAAGCAGTTCGGTTTTTTCCCGAGCATTAGGCTCCGGCAATATTGCCGGAACGGAAAGGGTACTTGCCAACGCATTTCTGCTGCAGCTGTTTTGTGGCGTGACAATCGCCGCTGTCGGTTACTTTTTCAGTGAGCTAATCGCCCGTGTGTGCGGCGCAAATGATGATTTGCTCGCGGCTTCGGCTACCTATATCCGGATCATCGCTGTTGGTGCAACCTTCCTGTTCATCGGCAATTGTGCCAATTCCCTGATGCGTGCTACCGGCGAACCCCGCAAAGGGCTGCTGCTGATTAGCGGTTCCTGCGGGTTGAATATCATTCTGGACGCCATATTTGTGGGGTTCTATGGATGGGGCGTGCCGGGAGCGGCATGGGCGACGGTTATTTCTCAGGGGGTTGGGGCTGTGTACGGATTGTGGCATTTTTTGGGAAAAGACAAAGTCGCCCGCTTATCCCTGACAAACCTGTCGGCGGACTTCACGTATCTTCAGAGCATCATCAGTATCGGCTTTGCCTATGCCATGTTTGAAATTAACTTTGTCGTCGAATCAGCTATCTCTAATCATATGCTTGAAGCTTACGGTGGCGCGGTGGCTCTTGCCGGGGTTGCCGTTGTCGGCAACTGTGTCAGCTTTTTGTACACGCCGATGACCGGCCTTGACGAAGGCGTCCAGCCCATGATCGGTTACAATTTCAGCGCAGGCTATAAGGAACGAGTGCGTAAAATCGCCTACTATGCCTTGGCGATAGGCCTGGCCTTCTTTATTATCAGCTTTATTGCCATTCAGATCGGGGCCGAGACTATCGTCGCCATGTTCGTCGATGACGATGCTGAGTTCCAGGCGGTGACCGCCAGGGCCCTGCGTATCACATTTTCGGTTGCGCCGCTCATGACGTCGATGATTATTATCCCGGGCATCCTCAGTGCGTTGGGTGAGGCAAAATACAATTTTATTTTGAATGTAATCATCCAACTAGTTGTTCAAATACCAGCCCTGCTGATTCTGCCGCGATTTCTCGGAGCGGACGGCGTGTGGCTGTCCTTTCCGCTTGTTGATATAGTGGCGACGGTGCTTGGTATATACTTTTTGCTCAAATCCTTCAGGCGCCACGGGCTAATGGCGGCAAAAACCTCGGAGACAATGGCTGATTGAAAGTGGAGGAGGGGTATTTTGGAGTTCTATAAGCCAAGATTAGCTGAGTACGAAAAATACGTTGAATACTACAAGCTGTGCATGCAACTGTGCGCCGAAACCTCGTTTCTGGCGCTGTGGTCCTATGAAGAGGAAATGGAGCTAGAGCGAGCGTTTTACAGCGAGTTATTCTGGCACCGGATTAACTGGCATGGACAGCGTATCTGGATGCCGCCGATCGGTGAATGGGAGCGGGGCGACTGGGAGGATATACTTACAGCGGTTGTGCCCCCGGGAACGGTTTTCGGTTTTGTACCGGAGTTTTTAGCGAACCGCTGGCTGGACAGCTTTCCCGACAAAATTGCAATAGATGTTGGCGATATGCGCGGCGAATGGGACTATCTTTTCCACCTCAAGCGGCAAATTGCAATGGAGGGCCAAGCTTTCGCCGACATGCGGAATCGGTGCAAAAGCTTCGCCAACAAGTACGCATGCGAGTACAGCACGATTACAGTAGAAGATATCCCGGCCATAAAAGAGTTCCAAGAACAATGGATGAAATGGAATGAAAGCAAGGGAAAACTTTGTGACGACCTGCTGGCTGAGAACCGGACCATCATTAAGATCCTCGACAACTGGAAGTCACTGCTGGATAAGCGAGTCTTCGGCGCTAAAATGGTGCTCGACAACCAAATAATATCCTATATTATTACCGAAGAACTCGACGACTACATCCTTAGCGGGCATGTTCTCAAGGGCAACTATAATTACAACGGTGTCTATCAGACTATGCAGCTTTGGGTGTACAAGAACCAATACGCCCATTTCCCGATTCTCAACATGTGGGGCGACGGCGGGATACCCGGCCTGCGCCAATCCAAGCTTAGCCTGAACCCGATCGGCTTTATAAAAAAATACCTGGTAACCTGGAAAGGCTAGAAGGGTGGTGGGATATGATGGCCGACAGTATTTTGAAGGTGCGCAACAGCTTGAAGGGTGTAGGCCGGGCGCCTGTATTTGTCCAGGATTTCTGCCGGGAAAACTCCATCCCGGAGAAGGATGCGTCTAGTCTTTGTGTTGTGCTGGACGAGATGTTGCCCAACATTTCGCAGATAACCACGTCGCCGCGAATCTGCCTGGAAATCGTCAAGCACGACCAGGTGCTGGAATGCATCATCAGCAGCGAGAGCGAAAAATACGACCTGGCCCAACCGACGGCGCTCGTCTGGCCGGCCGCGGCTGCAGATTCGCGTATTAGCAACCTCAGTATGAAGATTATTCACAAGCTTGTGGACAGGATTGAATGCGTACACGACGCAGGGATAACAACGACGCGTCTGTTCAAGAATCTTGTATAAAGGAAATATGGGAGGCGGCGACTATGATTATCAGAGTGGAAAATAAAGGCGAATACATGTATGTCGAGCCTATCGGAAAAATTGACAGTGTTACTTCCCCGGAGTTTCAAAAGGCGCTTGAAACCGCGGGCGAAAACGGGGCTGTATGTATCGTGAATTTTGCCTCTGTGCCGTACATATCCAGCATGGGCCTGCGGGTGATAATGACGGCCGCTAAGGCCAACACCGACGGCAGCAAACTGATACTCTGCGGGTTGGACGGCATAGTGAAAGAGGTTTTCGAAATTTCCGGCTTTGACACCATTCTTAACATAAGCGCCGATTTTGCCGGGGCCGAAGCATTGCTTAAAAGCCTGGCTAAATAAGCATTTCTTGGGCAATATTAGAAATTACGGCAGTTTATAACATATGGTAGGTAAAGCTTGACAAGCCACAGCAGCGGTTTGCTATGCAATAGGCGACTTCGCCGCCCGGGCAAGGGGTATGCGGCGATTACGTCGGAAATTGGCAACTGGCACCGGTACGCCTCGGTTAACCGGCCGAGCGAAAGTACCCGGACATTTTTGTCCGGGTACTATGTTTATATTCGTTTGATTAACTTACGGGGAGCAATCGCAAGAGATCCAGCCGGGTTTCCGGCTCTGCCTCCGGCCGGGGATGTAATCCCTGCCGCTAAATGATCGGCTGGAGCACCGGAAAACTTGCCGTTACCGTTGTGCCCGCCGGAGAAGTAGCGAAACGGATATACCCGCGATGTCGTTCAACGATCCGGTATGCAACCGCCAGCCCCAGGCCGTTGCCGATTTTTTTTGTGGTAAAGAACGGAGTGCCCAGTTTTTCCAGCGCGCCCTCAGGGATTCCCCTCCCGGAATCCGTGACAGACAGCAACGCGCTGCCGCCGTCGGCAATCGTGCTCACCGTTACGCTGCCCTTGTCTCCCAACGCATCCAGACCGTTCTGAACCAGATTGCCGACAAGTTGCCTGATCTCGTTCCTGTCCATCAAGATAGCCGGCGTCTCCTGCAGGTCGAAATCCAGTCCGTGGCCGTGGCGCAGCGCCTCGGCCTGCAGCGTAGGACCGACCGCCTGCAGCACATGTTCGAGATTGCCTGGCTGGAGGTCGACCCGTTTATTCTTGGCCAGCGACAGGTAATTGCTGATGATCGAATTGGCCCGGTCAAGCTCCTCGATCATCAGCCATAGCGCATCTTTATACTTCTCGAACCCGCCCTTGTTCTCGAAGAACTGCAGGTACCCGCGGACGGTGGTAAGAGGATTGCGCACCTCGTGCCCGATGCTGGCCGCCATCGCGCCGACCATGTTAAGACGGTCCAACTTATGCAGTCGTTCGTTGACCTTGGCCTTTGCCAGGTATTCCTGCTCGATCTCGGTCCGCAGTCTGGCGATGTTATCGCGGTGGACAGCCCCGTCCCGGTCGAAACCGGCGCATGCCTTCACAACTTCCAGATGGCTATCCAGCGCTTCCTCCAGCAACGCGCGGTTGATTTCACTGCGCTTCAGCTTCCGCTTGATAATGCGGTTCTCCCGCTCAAGGGCGGCGACAGAATCTTCCCGGCACATTCTATCCATACGGCTACCTCGCTTTATTCTTCTTGGGCCGGTCCCAGCAACACGGTGACGAATGTGGCGCCATGGAACATATAGGGGGCGCCCCTTTCCAGCGGAGCGAATTCGCCATAACAGTAAAACCCCGCGAAAGGAACGCCGGGCAACTGCCGGCGGACGGACTGAACCTCCTGGGCGATCCTTGTCCCCATTACTATCTTGCGGCCGGCGCAGGAAAAAAGCAAAGCTGCGGCAGGCTGCGGGCCGGGGTAGGTCGCGAGCGCCTGACAGAGCGAATCGGTGCAGGACGCGAGAAGATTTTTTTTGTCCGCCGCCCCGATTTGCACCGTCGCCCCCTCGGGTATCCGACCGTTGAGGGTCACGGTCCCTTTCTCCGGGTCGGAAAAAGGCGCGCTGCGCACGAAAAAACTGTCGCGATCATGCTGGTACACCGCCAGGCAGTAATTCATGAACAAATCGTAATTACCGGTATACCTGCGAAAATAATCGACAGCCGGTTTACCGTCGAGCTCATACAATACATTATTCCTGGCCTTTGTCACCCGTTCACGGGGGCCCAGAGGGGAAAAAGCGCCCTTCAGGCCGCAGGAAAAGACAACCGGTCCGGAGAACAGCAGCAAAACAACGCTATCGGTCAGCACTTCGCCGCCAAAAAACTGGAATGTTTTCCGCTGCTTGGAGTGAGCGGCCGAAGCGCCGCCGATGACCGGGAAAGTATGGCCGAGAACCTCCTGCACACCCCTGTCGATATCAGAGATACCGGCATTCAGCGGGTCGGCCAGAATAATGGCGAACCGATCCTCCGCCGCCGGGTGAAGCATGCCCGACCGGGCGTTCGCCGCCGCCTCCCGCCCGGCCTCCTCGCCGCGGCGTGCGGCGTCGCGGCCGCAGCCGGCCCGGATTTCGACCGTATCGGAAACAAAAACAAGTAAAGTGAGCGAGTCTTCGGTGAACCCCAGCGCGGAGGAAAGCTCGCCGTCCGTCGTGCAGCCGACCAGCTCCATCGCGGGGAAGGCTGCCCGGACGGCGGACAGTATCCGGGCGTGGTCGAAGTCGACCGAACAGAACAAAACGCCGGCCTGCGGCTGCGCTTCACCGAGCGAACAACGGACATGGTCGATGGCTTCCCTGGCCGCTTCGGCCGCTATAATATCCTCGCTATGCCCCACAATTGCTTTTAGCATTACGAATCCTCACTATCGTACAAGGCGCCGGTCAGACCCGGAACCCCCTCGTTTGCTCGCTAACCGGGAAAAATCGGTATCGTACAACTTATTTTGATGAATTTCTCCAAAATCCTCCTTAATTAGTAAAATATTGCATTTTTGTTTGGCGTGAAAACAGGGAACCTTGTCTTTTAACGGTAAAGATGCTACAATATGAACTGGCCGAAAATCCAGTTTATCCGCGGGTCGGCGGCCGGTACGCCGGCTTATGGCCTGCTGTCTTCCAATATACCCGGGAGGTTAACGATGGCGGAAACATATTCGGAGAAAGGCCGCCTGCCGGCCTGTATACTCGACAGAGACCTCTTCGACCAGATATGGTCCATCCTCGGCGCGGACGGCGAATTCATCTGGCAAGCCATCGTCGGCACCGGCGGCGACCTCCTGGGTCAACAAAAGGACCGCCCGCAGGAAATCGTCACCGATCGGGGGCGGCTCAATGAAATCCTTGCAACCCTGCCTCGCGTCGACAGCCTGCAGTTTACCGCCGAGTTAGAAGGCAAAGGGGCGGTCTCCTTTACCTTCCGCAACCATAATCCCCCTGCCGGGGCGCTGGTCGTCGCCGGTCAGGATGCCGCCTGGACAGCCATGCGCTTCGACGCGCTCGACGAGCTGTTCGCATCGCGGCGCGACGAGCGAGCCGACAAGCTCTACGGCAAGCTGATGTTCGTCATCATTAACTCGGTCGCGCCTCTACTCGTGGCCTCGTTAACCGCCGTACTCGTCACCGTGCTGCTCGTCCCCGCCTGGATACGCCAGAGCGAATTCCTCTGGTGGACGACTGCCGGCACCGTCATGCTTACCCTGTGGCTGGCGTCGAAAATCTCCAACCTGTTAATAGTCCGTTGTCTGCAAAAGCGTCCCTATATCCGCTGGCTTTCATAAAAACGACCCCTCCCGCATACAGATGTTGCGAGGAGGGGATTTATTATGATCATCAGCCTGCGGGGACTGATTCAACACCGCCACCTTTTCTACAGTATCATCGGTCTGCTGGCCATCGGGACAGTATACGTCCAGGTGGCGGACTTGTCCGCCGGCGGACCGTTGGCCATCGCCGGCACCCGCACCGACCAGAAAGTCGTGGCCCTCACCTTCGACCATTCCTGGGGCAACAAATTTACCCCCTCCATCCTCGACACGCTCCAACGGCACAACCTCAAAGTCACCTTCTTCATAATGGGGCCGTGGGCGGCCAAATATCCCGACGTCGCCAAACGGATGGTGGCCGATGGGCACGAGATCGCCAGCCACGGCTACCGGCACGAGAATTACGGCGACATGCCGCCCGAATGGGTGAGGGAGGACATCCAGAAAGCCCACGCCCTCATCAAAGAGGTCACCGGCCGCGACGCCTGCCTCATCCGCCCGCCCAACGGGCATTACAGCGCCAGGTCGCTTAAAGTCACCGACGAACTCGGCTACCGAACCATCATCTGGAACGTCGACTCCCTCGACTGGAAAAACCCCGGCCGCGACGTCATCGTCGACAGGGTGATTAAACGGCTCAAACCCGGAGCCGTCATTCTGATGCACGCCTCAGACACGCCTGTGCAGACGGCCGACGCCCTGCCTATCCTGCTCGACCGGATCAAGGCGGAAGGTTATCAGATCGTAACTGTGGGGGAATTGTTAAGCAAGTACTGTGAAAATGGGTTACAGAGGCATTGAAGCCAAAGCGGCGGGCAGGCTGTTGAGCCTGCCTGATTTGTTTTCCCTGTTGCAGGAAATGACTAAAGGAAAGCGAAGTAGACAAAACTGCCAAAAACGACACCATTCGTGGTCGGAGGTACCCAGTGACACCAATTGCCGAAACCGCCGCCGCCAAGATACGCCGCGGCGGGCGCCTCGACCTCGACGAGGCTTTGGCCCTGTACGAACACAACGACCTGCTCCTCCTGGCCTCGCTTGCCCGTACCGTCAAAGAGCGCAAGTCGGGCCGCGACATCTACTTCAACGTCAACCGCCACATCAACCTCACCAACATCTGCGCCGCCCGCTGCCCGCTGTGCGCCTTCGGTCGCGGACCCGGCAGCGCCGACGCCTACGTCATGGAAAGGGAAGAGGTTGTCGCCGTCGCCCGCCGGGCGGCGGAAGAAGCGCCCGACCTCAGTGAGATCCACATGGTCAGCGCCCTCCACCCGGACAAGCCCTTTTCCTATTACCTCGGCATCGTGGCGGCGGTGAGAGCCGCCCTGCCTCAGGTACACATCAAGGCCTTCACCCCGGTGGAAATTTGCCATTTCGCCGCTATCGGCGGACTGCCTGTCGGCGACGTCCTGCAGGCCCTCAAGGCCGCCGGCCTCGACTCGCTCCCCGGCGGCGGAGCGGAGATCCTCGACGACGGCATCCGCAGCGTCATCTGCCCCCGCAAGGCGTCGAGCGCTCAGTGGACAGAGGTTGTAATGACCGCCCACCGCCTCGGCATCCCCACCAACGCGTCGCTGCTGTACGGCCATATCGAAACGCCCCGCCAGCGGCTCGAGCACCTTATAAAGCTGCGGTCCATCCAGGACGAGACAGGCGGCTTTCAGGCCTTTGTCGCTTTCCCCTTCCATCCTGAGAATACCGGTCTGCCCCAGCTAACAAGGGTGGGGGCCTGGGAAGACCTCAGAATGGTTGCCATGGCCCGGCTGATGCTGGACAACTTCGACCACATCAAAGCCTTCTGGATGATGCTCACCCTGCCGGTCGCCCAGCTGGCGCTGGCGTTCGGCGCCGACGACCTCGACGGCACGGTGGCGGAGGAGAAAATCATCCACGCCGCCGGCGCCACAACGGGAACGAGCATCGCCAGGGAGGACATCATCGCCGTAATCCGCGAGGCGGGTTACATCGCCGTCGAACGGGACACATTCTACAACCGCCGCCGTGCCTGGGGAGATGACGACAATGGATAAACCGCGCCTCGGCCATATCAACTTCATCAACTGCCTGCCGCTTGACTGGGGCCTGACCGCAGGCGACCTCGCCGCCGGCCTTGAAATACAGCCCGCCGTTCCCGCCGCCCTCAACAAGCTGGTGGTCGCCGGCGACCTCGACGTCAGCCCCGTCTCCTCGATCGTCTACGCCCAGAATGCCGCCGAACTTGTGCTGCTGCCCGGCCTGTCGATCAGCGCCCCCGGCGCCCTGCAAAGCATCGTCGTCGTTGCCAGAAAGCCCCTGGCCGACCTTGACGGCCGGCCGGTTGCCCTGACCGCCAAATCGGCTACCTCGCACGGCCTGCTGAAAATAATCCTCAATAAAGCTTACGGCGTCGAGCCGATATACTCCGTCAGCCCGCTGTCGCTGGCCGAAGGCGTTCTGGACGGCGCCGACGCCGCCCTGTTCATCGGCGACGACGCCCTGTTCGCCTATCACAACCGCCGGGACGGCCTGCTCTATTACGACCTGGGAGCCGAGTGGCGGAAACTCACCGGCGGGGCGATGGTCTACGCCCTGTGGGTGGCCAACCGCGGCTTCGCCGCCCGCCGCCCCGACCTGCTGCAACTGGTGTACGACAAAGTCAGGGCCGGATTCGCCTACGGCCTGGCGCACCTTGCAGAGGCGGCCGCGGCCCGCGCCGGACGCACGCCCCTTACTGCGGCGCAGGTCGTCCACTACATCGGCCTCCTCGACTACCGGCTCGACGACGCCCATCGCCAGGCGCTCACCAACTACTATCGCCTGGCGGCCGAACTCGGCCTCATCCCGGCCGTACCGGCGCTCCAGTTCGCGGCGGTGAAACAATGAGCGGCCGCCTGACAGGGCAAGAGGCACGGGCACTGCTGGCGGCGGGCGACCTGATAACCCTCGGCCGCGCGGCCGACGAAGCGCGCCGGAAGCGCTTCCCCGGCGATATCGTCACATTCATCATCGACCGCAACATCAACTACACAAACGTTTGTGTGAGCGGCTGCAAGTTCTGTGCTTTCTACCGGCCGGCCGGCCACCCGGAGGCGTATGTCCTCAGCCACGAGGCCATCCTCGAAAAGGTGCGGGAGACGGTCGCGGCCGGCGGCACGCAGATCATGCTGCAGGGCGGGCTGCACCCCGGCCTGATGCTAGAGTACTATACAGAACTTCTGACAAAAATCAAACAACAATCTGACATAATCGTACACTCTTTTTCGCCCGCCGAGATCATTTTCCTCGCCCGGCAAAGCGTCCTCAAACCCGCGGCAGTGCTGGCCCGCCTCCAGGCCGCGGGGCTCGATTCGCTCCCCGGCGGCGGCGCCGAAATCCTCGTAGATTCAGTCCGCCAGCGGGTTAGCCCGGAGAAGATAACGGCCGGCGATTGGCTGGCGGTCATGCGGGCCGCGCACGGCCTGGGCATGAAGACGACGGCGACAATGGTGATCGGCCTCGGTGAGAGTCTGGCCGACCGCGTCGCGCATATGGAGGCCGTGCGCCGGCTCCAGGAGGAAACCGGCGGGTTTCGGGCGTTTATCATGTGGTCGTATCAGCCCGGCAACACAGCGCTGGGCGGCGAGAAGACGTCGGCCTGGGATTACCTCAGGACGCTGGCGGTAGCGCGGCTCTATCTCGACAATTTTGACCATGTTCAGGGGTCGTGGGTGACTCAGGGCGAGAGGATCGGCCAGCTCACGCTCGCTTTCGGCGCCGACGACCTCGGCAGTATCATGCTGGAGGAGAACGTGGTGCGGGCGGCGGGGACGGCCTATGAGATGTCGGTGGACAAGATGACGTCACTCATCCGCGGGGCGGGCAGGACGCCGGCCCAGCGGGACACGGCCTACAAAATCCTGAAAGTATACGGGGAGAAGCGATGAAGATCGAGCAGACGGCTTTAGCTGTAATCGGCGGTTCCGGCACGCTGTCCGGCGATTTCCCGCGCGGGGCGCAGGACGCCGGCACCGAGGTTCTGGCCGACAACCTTATTTTCGAGACACCTTACGGGCAAAGCCCGCCGTTCCGCCGTTTTACAGTAGACGGGCGGCCGGTGTTGGCCTGCCGCATGCACGGCTGGCGAAGCGGGGTGAACCGCGGCGATGCCTCCCGCCAAATATTCTGGGTGCTGCGGGAAGCGGGGGTCAAGCGGATCATCGCCGAGGGCGGGGTCGGGTCGGTGAACAGGCTGCTTGACCCGCGCGATATCGTGGTGCCGCACGATTATATCGATCAGTCGTTGCGTAAAGATGTCGGTTTGGAGGGAAAATATCTGCTGGTGATGCGGGACGCGCTGTGCCCGGAGATACGCACAGCCCTTCTCGCGGCGGCCGACGCCGGGTATGCCGGCCGCGTGTTTTCCCGCGGCGTGTACGCTGTGACCGAAGGGCGGCACTTCGAGAGCCCGGCGGAGGTGGCGATGCTGCAAGGCCACGCCGACATCGTCGGCCAGAGTATGTGCCCGGAGGTTTACCTGGCGCGGGAGATCGGCGCCTGCTACGCCGGACTCTATTTCGTGGTCAATTACGGGGAGGGCGTGGTCAAAGCCTGGTCGCACCAGACGCTCAAGGATATCTTCTACGGCGATGCGGCGCCGATAAGCCGCATCCTGCTGGCAGCCATCAGGTCGCTAAAGGAAGAAGGCGGCTGCGAGTGCGCATCGCTCCGCAAGGAAACGCTCCTTAAAGACGTTTACAAGTGACGCCAAATTATGGTATAGTGGGGGCTATATAAAGGAGGCTTGGTATCGAAATGACGGCAGTGAATCACGAAACAGTTCTGGTTATGGACTTCGGCGGACAGTACAGCCAGCTGATCGCCCGGCGCATTCGCGAATGCGGCGTATATTGCGAGATCGTTCCCTTCAACATTCCCCTGGATAAGCTGCGGGCGATGCAGCCCAAGGGGATCGTCTTTTCGGGCGGCCCCAACAGCGTATACGCAGACGGAGCGCCGCACTGCGATCCCGGCGTTTTCACGCTGGGCGTGCCGGTGCTGGGCATCTGCTACGGCATGCAGCTGACGACGTACCTGATGGGCGGCAAAGTGGCTCACGCCGATTCGCGCGAGTACGGCAGCACCAGGCTGTTTATTGATCAGCGCGCCAATATCTTCGCCGAGCTCGACGCTGAGACGCAGGTGTGGATGAGCCACGGCGACTACATAACCGAGCCGCCGCCCGGCTTCGCGGTGACGGCCCACACTAATAGTTCGCCGGTGGCGGCAATGGCCGATACGGCCAAGAGAATTTTCGGCGTACAGTTTCATCCTGAGGTCGTCCATACCCCGGAAGGGATGAAGATGCTGCGCAACTTCCTGTTCAACGTCTGCGGCTGCAAGGGCGACTGGGACATGGGTTCGTTCGTCGACCAGGCGGTGGCGGCCATCCGCGCCAAGGTGGGCGACAAGCGGGTGTTGTGCGCCCTGTCGGGGGGCGTCGATTCCTCGGTGGCGGCGGTGCTGGTCCACCGGGCGGTGGGCGACCAACTGACGTGCGTGTTCGTCAACCACGGCTTCCTGCGCAAGGGCGAGCCGGAGCAGGTCGTCAAGACCTTCCGTGACGGCTTTCATATCAATCTGGTGTACGTGGACGCGACGGAGCGGTTCATGAACCGTATGCGGGACGTGCTCGATCCTGAGCAGAAACGGAAGATAATCGGCGAGGAGTTCATCCGCGTTTTCGAGGCCGAAGCGGCGAAGCTCGGCGATATCGAGTTTTTGGTCCAGGGGACGCTGTACCCCGACGTGATCGAGAGTGGGACGGCGACGGCGGCGGTCATCAAGAGCCACCATAATGTCGGCGGCCTGCCGGAGGATATGAAGTTCCAACTGGTCGAGCCGCTGCGCGACCTGTTCAAGGACGAGGTCCGCGCCCTTGGCCGGGAGATCAACCTGCCGGAGGATATCGTCTGGCGGCAGCCCTTCCCCGGTCCCGGCCTCGCCATCCGCATCATCGGCGAGGTGACGGAGGAAAGGCTCGACATTTTGCGGGAGGCGGACGCGATCGTCTATCAGGAGATCAAGATCGCCGGACTGTATCGCAAGGTGTGGCAATCGTTCGCGGTGCTGCCGGCGATGAAGAGCGTAGGCGTTATGGGCGACGAGCGGACGTACGCCTACACTATCGGCCTGAGGGTGGTGGCGAGCGAGGACGGCATGACCGCGGACTGGGTGCGGCTGCCGTACGAGGTGCTAGATGTAATCTCGCGGCGCATCGTCAACGAGGTCAAAGGCGTCAACCGGGTGGTGTACGACGTAACGTCAAAGCCACCGAGCACGATCGAGTGGGAATAAAAAAGAACCCTGGCTTCAAAAAAGCCGGGGTTTTTGTTTTTGGCGTTTTACCGAAATATTATGTTTTCTATTATATCAAGTATGTGTTAAAGGCATCATTTAGTGTGAATAAATACCAAAATGCTAATGGAAACGTTGCAAACCATAATGCTAAGGCATAGATATTATTCCGATGAAGCCAACTAGAATAGCTTCGATTTTCGTTGATTAAATTTATGACAGGAACGTAGAGAATCGGGTAGAGCGGGGATCGTTGGGGACGACGGATGGTAGGGCCGGGGAGCAGCCGGGAGGCAAGCGTATTGTACCTGAAATTAAGAAGGCCGCCCCCCGGTGGATAGGGTTCAGTCCACCCGGGGCGGTCTTCTTTACGTTATCATCATATCACATGTTTTGGCCAAACAGTCCACTAAAAGTCCACTTTTCGTCCAAAACGCTATTTCTGTGAAAATAATTTTCGGCAATGAGCAGTAAATCGAAAAATGAACCCCCGGCTGTGCGGCCGGGGGTGAGGGGTCAGGCTTTGATGTCGAGGGTGTTGCCGAGGTGGGGGGGCGAGGCGGGCGGGGAGGACTGCTTGAGAAGGTCGACGATGTTCTGCCCGTCGCGGCTGAAGGTGTCGAGGGCTTTTTTCATTACGAGGAGGCCGGCGCCGTCCGCTTTGGCCGACAAGGTGATGGCCGGGTTTACCGACATGATGTTCATTGCGCACCTCCCGCGTTGTTTATATATCGTATATTCGGCGGGCCGGGCAAAGAATTCCTGCCGACCGGGGTCCTATTTATCGGGGGACAGGACGGGGCGACGCGGGTATACGGTATTCTTGCTGCCAGACAAAGTCTTTATTTACAAAATATGGTATAATACAAACAACAGGAAGGGTCGGTCGGTCGGGATTCCTTTCACCGGCGCGGGAGGGGTTGGCTCGGGTGAGTGAGCCATCGGATGGGCGGAGGGGGGATGCCAGATGACGGCTATCGACATCACGGCTCTGCTGCTGCTTTTACTTCATACAATCTGGTTGTGCATGAACAGGAAAAACAAGAGTTAATGCGGGTGGCTGACTATTATCCGCTGGTATTGCCCGGACAGCATTTTTCCGCGAACAAGGGCCGTGCGACAGGCATGGCCCTTGTCGATTTTGGGGAGCGCACGATAAACCCCGGCTTTAGCCGGGGCTTTTTGGCGTGAATCGGTTTATTGGAACAGTTCCTGTTCTTTCTTGCGACGCTCGACTTGTTTTCTGAAGATGTATTTGACGATTTCACCGCGGTCCCGCTCTTTGATGTCTTTGAATTCGATGGCGGCGGCGTGCCGGTCGCCGGGTTCATCGGGAGGGATGTCGCGGATGACTTCGCCCATCGTTTCGAGGGTGCAGACGCCGGGAAGGGGCAGGGTGATTTTGACTTTGGTGCCGGCCGCGAGCGGTTTGCTTAAAGCAACCCTGAGGCCGCCGGCGCTGATGTCTTTGGTGAGGGTGGCGATGATGCTGTTGTCGCCGGCGTCATCGACAAGTTCGAGTTTGACGTCGAGGACGTCATGGAGGCGGACGTAGGCGCGCATCTGGATTTTTTTGAGGTCGGTGGGCGGGGCTATTATCCACAGGGGGATGGGGTCTTCGACGGTGCGGAGGAGGATGGTGTTGAAGAGGAAGGCGCAACTGTCGGCGGCCACGCGGATGCTGAGCTTGCGGCCGGGCAAGGGAGGCAGGTAGAAGCCCCGGCGATAAGGGGCGGCGATGGTCATGGAATTCTGGCCAATGTCTTCGATGCGGCTGGAATAGACTTGGCGCTGCTTGGAATCGGGATCTTCGACGATTATGTCGATTTTTTGGGTCACGTGAAAGTTTTTCATGCGGCCTTCTCTCCATGCAGGCGAGTTGTGTGAGATAGTATCGAGATTCGACAGGGCGGGGCGGTTTTCCTGCCGGGCATGGGCCGGACGGAGGCGGAGCATAGGACCTGACACCTGCGAAAATAAGGTATTGCTCCTCTTTCAAGCTGCGTTTGTTTGTAGTTTAATTAAAGTGTAGCTTTTAGCTTTTAAACGAGTGTGAGAAGAGGAACGAGAGAACGGAAAGGCGCAATCTCGCGGCCAGGGCGGGGTTGCGCTTTTCCACGTGTTTGAGGGCAAAAGGCGGCGATAATAGGCAAAATCCGGCGCTAGGGCCCGGCCGTTTATGGGGCTGGCCGCTTTTGCCGCCAGAGAGTGGCGGCGCGGGGTATGACGCTCTTGCGGACCGTTTCCTTTTTGTTGGCAGGGCATGCTATAATATTAGCTAAAAAGCTGTATTTTCGAGGAGAGTGTTATAGCGGTTTGGACACGCCTTCATTAGGTTCGGAGATCGGGATAATTTTCCTGCTGATTGTCGCCAACGGCTTCTTCGCCCTTGCCGAGATGGCGATCGTTTCGTCGCGGGCGAGCCGCCTGGAGCATATGGCTTCCCAGGGCGACCGCGGCGCGGCAAGGGCGCTGAAGCTGGCGCAGGAGCCGACGGATATGCTGTCGGCCGTACAGGTGGGCATTACCCTGATCGGTATCATGACCGGCGCTTTCGGCGGCGCGACCCTTTCGGGGCATCTGGCGGTCTGGCTCAAAGAGGTGCCGGCGCTGGCCAGGTTCGCGGATCCGGTGAGCCTGGTGCTGGTGGTGGCGGTGATAACTTATGTTTCGCTGGTCGTCGGCGAGCTTGTGCCGAAGCGGATCGCTCTCAATAATCCCGAACCGATCGCTGTGCTCGTGGCGAGGCCGATAGGTGTGTTCGTGTTTATAAACCGGCCGCTGGTGCGGCTGCTGAGTTTTTCGACGCGCATGGTGCTGGCGCTGCTTCGCGCCAAGCCGCCGGATGAGCCGCCTGTGACCGAGGAAGAGGTTAAGGTGATGATCGGGCAGGGGGCGCAGCACGGGGTGTTCGAGGAGAGTGAGCGGGAGATGGTGGAGAATATCTTCCAGCTCAGCGATATGCGGGCCGGTGCGCTGATGACTCCCCGCGTGCAGATCGAGTGGCTTGATTTGGAGGATTCGGCGCACCAGAACCTGAATATTATCGCCGACGGACGCCATTCGTGTTTCCCGGTGGCGAGAGGCAGCCTCGACGAAATCGTGGGGGTTGTGTTCACAAAAGATTTGCTGGCCGACCATGTGGCCGGCAAGGAGCTCGATCTTGAGCAGTCGGCACGCGAGCCGATTTATGTGCCGCGCAGCATGCCGGCTCTGAAGATGCTGGAGGCGTTCAAGGAAGAGAAGATGACTATCGCCCTTGTTATCGACGAGTTCGGCGGCATCGACGGTTTGGTGACGCTGAACGATATCATGGAGCATATCGTCGGCGGGATCGCGCTGGGCGAGGGGGCGAACGACGAGGAGGCGGTCCGCCGGGAGGATGGCTCGTGGCTGCTCGATGGGATGATGGATGTTGAGGATTTCAAGGAGTTGTTCGGTTTCGGCGAGCTGCCGGAGGAGGAGCGGGCCGGCTACCAGACGCTGGGCGGGTTCGTGATTTCTTTTCTTGGCGATATCCCTCAGACGGGCGACAGCTTCACGTGGGGCGGGTACCGTTTCGAGGTGGTGGACATGGACCGTACACGGGTGGATAAGGTGCTTGTATTGGCTTTGCCGCCGGAAAATGATAATGGCATTGTTGAGTATCCCTCGGTTTAGGCCGGGGGATTTTTTTTTGCCCTGTTCGGGGCAAACTATCGCCAGGAGGTGGTGAACGGTGCCGAAAAAGACGGACAGCGAGGCGTTCGCGTCGGAGTATGCGATGAGCGCCGGCGATAACGCGGCGTCGCGGGAGCAGATAGACAGGTCGATCGTTTCCGGGGATGTCGCCAATGAGCATTCTTTCCGCGCCGCCTGCATGCGAGGCATGGAGGACATCTCCCAGGGCAGTAAAGACGGAAGGCAAGGAGGCGGTTCTGCGTGAAGAAGAGGCTAGTCGGCGGATATTTCTCCAGTGTGCCGTTGGCTCAGATTATTGCCGCCACCGCCGATATCGCGCCCGAAGACGAGGTTCGGGACGACAGCCCGGACGGAGACGGTAACGAGGACTGACGGAAGGATGGAAGCCCCGGACGAGCGCCGGGGCTTGGTTTTGCGAGTATGGATGTGAAGGCGCTGAAGAAGAAGCTGCAGCTTTATGGGTTCAACAACCTGACCAAGACGCTGAGCTTCAATATGTACGATATATGTTACGCGACCAGTCCGCAGCACCGCAGCGAGTATATCGCTTATATCGACGAGGAGTACAGCGCCGCCCGCCTGACGGCTATCTTGAGGGCGGTGGCCGGCATCATCGGCGCGAACATCCTCAATGTCGCCCAGCAGGACTACGAGCCGCAGGGGGCGAGTGTGGTGATGCTGATTTCCGAGGGCAAGGAGGGCGATGCTCTTGCCCAGGTGAACGCGGCCGCCCCGGAGGTGAGGGCGGCCGAGGCGGTGGTGGCCCACCTCGATAAGAGCCATATCACGGTGCATACTTACCCGGAGAGCCACCCCGACAAGGGGATAAGCACATTCCGCGCCGACATCGACGTTTCGACGTGCGGGGAGATTTCGCCGCTAAAAGCGCTCAATTTCCTGCTGGGCAGCTTCAACTCGGATATCGCCATCCTCGATTACCGGGTGCGCGGCTTTACCCGCGACGTGACCGGCAAGAAGTATTTCATCGATCACCGGATAAACTCCATTCAGAATTACATCGGCAAGGAGAGCCGCGACCGGTACAATATGATTGATGTGAACGTTTATCAGGAGAACACTTTTCATACCAAGATGATCCTCAAGGAGTTCGATCTCGACAATTATCTGTTCGGGACGGCGAAGAAAGAGCTGCTGCCGGGCGAGAAGAAGAAGATCAAACAGCGCCTGAAGAGGGAGATGGCGGAGATTTTCTACGGTCGGAATATTCCCAAGGTGTGACGGAGGTGGCGAGATGGCGACCGCCCAGTTCAAAGCGGCAGCGCTGACGAGCGAGATTGGCCTGAACGCCATCGCCGCGCACTTCGGCATCCGCCGCAAGTACCGGTGGGAAGACTCGCTGGCGCTTGGCGAGAGTGCTCTCAAGGGCGTGGTGCTGGAGCCGGCCGGCAAGTCTGTGCACATTTTTTCGTTCGGTTCGATGGTGTTCGTGAACTGCCAGCACCATGAGATGATGGATGTGATCCGTTATCTCGGGCAGGTGGAGAGCAGCCTGGCGGAGGTTGGCGGACTGACTTACGCCGACGATTACCGCATCGAGGTATCGAGCGATGAGGAGCCGTCGGTTAACAACGATTGCCTGGTGGTGCGGAGGGAGGAGGGCTACCAGCGGGAGATAGTGGCGACGGTGCTGGCTAAGTCGGGGGCGCTGGAGCGGACGGAGATCGGCACGAATGCTCTGCTGGACGAGATTGAGGATATAGTGGCGCTGCTGGGGCAGGGGCGGCTGACGATGTCGGACGAACAACTGGCCCGGATGTCGGCGCGCATCCTCGGTTTTCGCTTGAGTACGCTGTCGTATATAATGCTGCTCGACAAGCCTGATATAACGTGGGTGAACGAGGAAGCGGCAGCGCTCTATGACGAGCTGGGGGCGCTATTCGAACTGGCCGACCGCTATGAGAGCATCCGCCACAAGACGGAGGCGCTGATGGACATCACGACGGTGTTCGCCGGGCTGGCCCACGCCAAGCGCGGCAACCGCTTGGAGTGGGCGGTGATCATCCTTATCGCCATCGAGATCGTGCTGTCGCTGACCGATATGTTTCTGAGATAGGGGGGGGCAAAATGCGAACGTTTTGGCGACTGATGTCAAAAAGGTTCACTTTTTTCGTTGACACTGTGCCGCCGCCGGCGGTAAAATAGACTTGTACAAATGAATAGCTCGTATAATTTTGGGGATATGGCCCAAAAGTTCCTACCGGGCGACCGTAAATCGCCTGACTACGGGTGAAAGTGTACCTAGGGTTCCGCATGACCGACGCCGCTCGTGCTGCGCTTCGGCTTGGCCTGGACCGAGTGGTACAGGCGCCACTCGGTGACGCTACACCGGAGGGATAAAAACCCGGGCGGGGAGGTTTCGCTCATTACGAGATGGAAAATCCCCCGCCGGGTTTATTTGTTTTCCCGGCTGCGGTGGATCAAGGTCTGCGTAGGGGGCGTCATGCCCTGCAGGTGAGTAAAAAACGGCGTCGCGGGTATAATGGGAAACAGTCTAGCAGAATGGATGGGTGAGGATATGCTGGAGAGATTGTTTTCCCTGCGCGAGCGCCGGACCGATGTGAAGACGGAGGTGCTGGCGGGCGTTACCACTTTCATGACGATGGCGTATATCCTGTTCGTCAATCCGAGCGTCCTGGGGACGGCGGGGATGGACAAGAACGCGGTGCTGCTGGCGACAGCCATCGGCGCCGGCTTGGTGACGATCATGATGGGGTTGTTCGTCAATTACCCGATCGCCCAGGCACCAGGGATGGGGATGAGCGCTTTCTACGCTTTCACGGTGGTCATCGGCATGGGGGTGCCATGGCAGACGGCGCTTGGGGCGGTGTTCATTTCCGGTCTTATCTTTATTGCTCTGACGGTGACTCACGTACGCCAACTGCTGGTGGAAGGAATACCGGCCTCGCTGAAGTACGCTATCACTGCCGGCATCGGCCTGTTCATCACCATCATCGGGTTGAAGCTGTCCGGACTGATGACGATCAGGCTGGCGCTCATCCCGCCAACGCTGGAGAAGCTTGTCGCCGCAAAGGGCAACGGCACGCCGGCCCACTTTGAGACGATGTTGGAGCTGGGCAGCCTGGCGGAGCCGCAGGTGCTGCTGGCGGTGTTCGGCCTGCTGCTGATCGGCGTGCTGACCGCCCGGAAGATGCGGGGCGCTATTCTTGCCGGCATCGTGACGACCACCGTGCTGGCGATTTTGGCCGGGGTGGTCAAGGTGCCGCCGGGTTTCAGCCCGGTGGCGGTGCCCGATTTCAGCCGCAACGCCTTCATGGCCCTCGATGTCTGGGGGGCTCTCAATATGGGGCTGGTGACGATTATTTTCACCTTCACGTTCGTGGAGCTGTTCGATACGATGGGCACGCTGGTCGGGACGGCGACCAAAGCCGGGCTGATGGACAAGCACGGCCGCTTCCCCGGTATCGGCAAGGCGATGCTGGTGGACGCCACCGGCGTTAGCCTCGGCGCTCTTCTGGGCACGAGCACGATCACTTCGTATATCGAGAGCGCTGCCGGCATCGGTGTCGGCGGTCGCACCGGCCTGACGGCCGTGACCTGCGGCTTGCTCTTCCTGCTGGCGCTGTTCTTTACGCCGCTGGCCGGGCTTATCCCGGACGCGGCCACCGCCCCGGCCCTGATTATCGTCGGCGCCATGATGATGGAGGGGGCGCGCCACATCGATTTTGCCGATCTGAGCGAAGGGTTGCCGGCGTTTCTGACAATTACGCTGATGCCTTTTACATACAGCATCGCCAACGGTATTTCCGCCGGCCTGGTCTTTTATCCGCTCCTGAAGCTGGCGACCGGGCGTGGCCGCGAGGTCCACTGGATTGTCTACGTGATGGCGGCGCTTGTCGTGATAAGGTTCGTTTTCCTGGCCGCCTAGGCCGGGTCATCGATATTAAGGGGGAGTAACATGAAAGTAGCGATAATCATGGGCAGCGATTCTGACCTGCCGGTGCTGGAGCCAGCGCTCAAGACGCTGGCGGAGTTCGGGGTGGCCGCCGAGGTGGTGGTGGCATCCGCCCACCGCACGCCTGAGAAGGTGCACGATTTTGTGACAACTGCCGCCGACCGTGGCGTGGGCGTGTTTATCGCCGCCGCGGGCGCCGCCGCCCATTTGCCGGGCGTCGTAGCCAGCTTCACCACGCTGCCGGTCATCGGCGTGCCGGTCAACAGCACTTCGCTGGGCGGGATGGACGCCCTGCTGAGCATCGTGCAGATGCCGGCCGGCATCCCGGTGGCGACGATGGCGATCAACGGGGCAAAGAACGCCGCGCTGTTTGCGGTGCAGATCCTGGGTACGGCCGAGCCCGCGCTGCAGGAAAAACTCGCCGCCTATCGCCGGACGATGGCCGCCGAGGTCGAGCAAAAAGCCGCCAAGGTGACTGCCAGTCTAAATAAATGATTGATACGGAGGAATGAATGATGGCCCAAATGCTTTATGAAGGCAAAGCCAAGAAGGTATACGCGACCGAGAATCCTGACGAGTATCTGGTGTATTTCAAGGACGATGCCACCGCTTTCAACGGCGAAAAGAAGGGGACGATCCTCAACAAGGGCATCCTGAATAACAAGATTTCCACTTTCTTTTTCGACTTGCTGGGCAAGAACGGCGTCCCCCACCATTTCGTGCGCATGGTGAGCGACCGCGAGATGCTTGTCAAGAAGCTGACCATCCTGCCGATCGAGGTGGTTATGCGCAATATCGCCGCCGGCAGCCTGGCCAAGCGCATCGGCTGGGAAGAGGGGCGCAAGCTGCCGCAGCCGGTTGTCGAGCTTTATTACAAGAACGACGAGCTGGGCGACCCGCTGATCAACGAGTACCATGCCAAAGCGATGGGGCTGGCCGACGACGCGCAGCTCAAGGCTATTCAGGAGCTGGGCCTGAAGATCAACGCCATATTGAGTCAGTATCTCAAGGAGAAGAAGCTCGAACTTATCGATTTCAAGCTGGAGTTCGGTCTTCACAACGGCCAACTGCTCCTGGGGGACGAGATTTCCCCCGATACTTGCCGCTTCTGGGACAGCGAGACTGGCCAGAAACTTGACAAGGACCGTTTCCGCCGCGATCTCGGCGATGTCGAGGACGCTTACAAAGAGGTGCTGTTCCGTTTGACGGGCGAGAAGTATTGAGGTGACTGACAGAGTGAATTGTGAACTTTTAAGCGACAAACCGCGCGAGGAGTGCGGCGTATTCGGCATTTATTCCCGCCATGACGATGTGGCCCTGAACACTTACTGGGGACTGTACGCTCTCCAGCACCGCGGCCAGGAAAGCGCCGGCATCACCCTGACCGACGGCTGCGAGATGGATATCCAGCGCGGCATGGGCCTGGTGGGCGAGGTGTTCCGCAAGGGCCTGCCAGAGATGGAGGGGGCGTATATCGCCATCGGCCATGTGCGTTATTCGACCACCGGGTCCAGCCTGCTGATCAATACCCAGCCGCTGATGGTGACGTATTCGGGCGGCCATATCAGTCTCGCTCACAACGGCAACCTCACCAACGCCCGCGAGCTGCGCGTCGATCTCGAGCAGAAGGGCAGCGTGTTTCAGACGTCGATCGACAGTGAGGTGATCGTCAATCTGATCGCCCGTTCGGGAAAGAGCACGATCGAGGAACGGGTGTTGGAGAGTGTGGCCCGGATCGAAGGCGCTTACTGTCTGGTGATTATGACCGACAGCAAGCTCATCGGCGTCCGCGACCCCCACGGCTTCCGGCCGCTGTGCCTGGGAAAACTCAACGGCGGCTGGGTGCTGGCGTCCGAGTCATGCGCCCTTGATTCGGTGGGCGCGGAGATGATCCGCGATCTGGCGCCGGGCGAGATGGTGGTTATCGACGACGACGGCCCCCGCTTTTTCAGCTTTGGCCAGGGCGACCGGCGGGCGCTGTGTATTTTCGAATATATCTATTTCGCGCGTCCTGACAGCGTCATCGACGGGCAGAGCGTGTACGCGGCCCGCTTCGCCATGGGGCGCCAGCTGGCCCGCGAGAGCGGGTTCAAGGCCGATCTCGTCATCGCGGTGCCCGACTCGGGGACGACGGCGGCTCTCGGTTTCAGTTACGAATCGGGCGTGCCGTTCGCCGAGGGGCTGATCAAGAACCGCTACATCGGCCGCACCTTTATCCAGCCCGAGCAGCAGAAGCGGGACACGGGCGTGCGCATTAAGCTCAACGCCAATAAGGCGGTTGTGGAAGGCAAGTCGGTCATAATGGTGGACGACTCGATCGTCCGCGGCACGACGAGCGGCAAGATCGTCAAGATGCTGAAGGAGGCTGGCGCGAAGTCGGTCCAGATGTGCGTGAGTTCGCCGCCGATCGGCTATCCTTGTTATTACGGCATCGATACGTCGGCTCGCAAGGAGCTGATCGCCGCCAGCAAGCAGGTGGAGGAGATCAGGGATTTCATCGGCGCCGACGCGCTTTATTATCTCTCGCTGGAGGGATTGTACGGGTCGGTGGCTAACATTAAATACGACCGGATGTGTTACGCCTGCTTCAATTGCGATTATCCCTGCAGCATACCCGGCGGGGACGACGCGGCGAGCAGTAAATTCGTATTTGAAGCGGCCGCAAGCCGCAAGAAACGCGGGGGAGAGGGATGAGCGAAGGATTGACCTACCGCCAGGCCGGGGTGGATATCGACGCCGGCAACCGGGCGGTGGACCTGATGAAGAAGCATGTGCGGGCGACTTACCGCCCCGAGGTGTTGGGCGATATCGGCGGCTTCGGCGGCCTGTTCGCCCTGAACGCGGGCGGATACAAGGAGCCTGTGCTGGTGAGCGGCACCGACGGTGTCGGTACCAAACTCAGATTGGCGTTCATGATGGACAAACACGATACCATTGGCCAGGACGCGGTGGCGATGTGCGTCAACGATATCCTGGTGCAGGGAGCCGAGCCGCTGTTTTTCCTCGATTACCTGGCGGTGGGCCGCCTGGAGCCGGAGAAGGTGGCGGCGATCGTCAGCGGCGTGGCTATCGCCTGCCGCGAGTCGGGCTGCGCTCTCATCGGCGGCGAGACTGCCGAGATGGCGGGTTTCTATCCCGACGGCGAGTACGACATCGCCGGCTTTGCGGTCGGCATCGCCGACAAGTCCCGCCTGATAACCGGCGAAAACATCAAGCCGGGCGACGTGCTTATCGGCCTGCCGTCGAGCGGGCTTCATTCGAACGGCTTTTCGCTGGTGAGGAAGATCTGTTTCGATGTGAAAAAGTTCGGCGTGGACGCCGTCATCCCCGAGCTTGGCAAAACGCTGGGCGAGGAGTTGCTGACACCCACGCGCCTTTATCCGCGGGTTTGCCTGCCGCTGTTCGGCAGATTTCCCCTCCGCGGCCTCGTACATATCACCGGCGGCGGTTTTTATGACAATATCCCCCGGGTGCTGCCCGACGGCTGCGGCGTGACGGTCGATGCGTCGGCGTGGCCCATGCCGCCGATCTTCGCCCTCTTGCGGGAGTGGGGGCAGGTAGCCTGGCCGGAGATGTACCGCACCTTCAACATGGGCATCGGCATGATCCTGGTGGTGCCCGCTGGCGAGGCTGAGGCGGTGCGCAAGGACCTTGCCGACCGCGGCGAGCGGTCGTACGTCATCGGTGCGGTGACGGCCGGCGAGCGGACGGTGACCATCAAGGGAGGCGTGTTCGATGAATAGGACGGTGCTCGGAGTTCTGGTGTCGGGGCGGGGCAGCAATCTGCAGGCCATCCTCGACGCCATCCTGGCCGAACGGCTGAAGGCGAAGATCGGCGTCGTGATCAGCGACAATCCGGGCGCGCTGGCCTTGAAGCGGGTGGCCGGCTTCGACATCACCACGACTGTCATCGAACGCAAGAAGTTTGCCGACAAGCGCTCGTTCGAGCAGGCGATCGCCGCCGAACTTCAGCTCCATCACGTGGAGCTGGTCGTGCTAGCCGGCTTCATGCGCATTCTCAGCAGTGATTTCATCGGCCGCTTCCCCGGCCGGATCATGAATATCCACCCCGCGCTGCTGCCCGCCTTCCCCGGGCTGGAAGCCCAGGCCCAGGCGGTCAGGTACGGGGTCAAAGTATCGGGCTGCACGGTCCACTTCGTCGACGAGGGTGTGGACACCGGCCCGATCATTCTTCAGGAGGCTGTGCCGGTGCTGGACGGCGACGATGAACACGCTTTGGCCGAGCGTATCCTCCATGTCGAACATCGGCTTTATCCGCGGGCGGTCGGGCTGTTCTGCGACGGACGGCTCAAGATCGAAGGGCGCAAGGTGATCATCACTGAGAAACGGTAGGTGGCTGAAATGAAGATCGAACGGGCTCTTATAAGCGTCTCCGACAAGACCGGGGTGGTGGAGTTCGCCCGCGTTCTCCACGGTCTGGGTGTGGAGATCATCTCCACCGGCGGGACGATGAAGACGCTGAAGGAAGCGGGCATCCCGGTGGTGTATGTCAGCGAGATCACCGGCTTCCCGGAAATAATGGACGGACGGGTGAAGACTCTCAACCCGTACATCCACGGCGGCATCCTCGCCATCCGCGACAACCCCGACCATGTGCAGGCGATGCGTCACCACAAGATCAAGGGCATCGACATGGTGGTGGTCAACCTGTATCCCTTCCGCCAGACGGTCGCCAAGCCGGACGTCACCCTGGGCGAGGCGGTGGAAAATATCGATATCGGCGGTCCGGCGATGATCCGGGCGGCCGCCAAGAACTTCGCCCATGTTACTGTGGTGGTAAACCCGGCCAATTACGGTCTGATTGCCGACGAATTGACGAAAAACGGCGAAATTTCCCAGGAAATACGGATGGAGATGGCGAGAGAGGCCTACAGTCATACTGCCGAGTATGACGCCTGCATTGCCCGCTATCTCGCCGGTCAGCTCGGCCAGGGGCGCTTCCCCGCGAGTATGCAGCTGGTATTCGACAAGGTTCAGGATCTACGCTACGGGGAGAACCCCCATCAGCAGGCGGCCTTTTACCGCGAGCGGGGCTTCGCCGGGCCGGGGGTGGCGGGCGCGCGGCAGCTCCACGGCAAGGAACTGTCGTTCAACAATATCGTCGATCTTGAGGCCGCCTTTAATATCGTGAACGAGTTCGCCGCGCCGGCGGCGACGATTATCAAGCATACCAATCCTTGTGGCACCGGCACGGGCAACAGCCTGGCGGCGGCTTATGCCAAAGCGTACGAGGCGGACCCGGTTTCGGCGTTCGGGGGCATTATCGGCCTCAACCGCGAGGTGGACAAGGCGACCGCCGAGCAGATCGGCCAGTTGTTCGCCGAGGCGGTGATCGCGCCGGGCTACAGCGCCGAGGCTTTAGCGATGCTGAGCGAGAAGAAGAATGTCCGCCTGCTGGCGGCCGAGTTTGGCAAAAGTGCGGACGCCATGGATATCAAGCGGGTGGCGGGCGGCATCCTCGTGCAGGATACCGACGCCGGCGACCCTGAGGCGAAGATGACGGTCGTGAGTAAACGGCAGCCGACCGCCGCCGAGCTGGAGCAGCTTCAGTTCGCCTGGAAGGTGGTCAAGCATGTCAAGTCGAACGCGATCGTCGTGGCGGCGGACAACCGTACCATCGGCGTGGGCGCCGGGCAGATGAACCGGGTAGGAGCGGCGAACATCGCCCTGACCCAGGCCGGCGAGGCTGCCGAAGGCGCGGTGCTTGCTTCCGACGCTTTCTTCCCCTTCAGGGATACGGTGGATGCCGCGACCAAGGCGGGCGTCACCGCCATTATCCAACCTGGGGGCTCGGTCCGCGACGAGGAGTCGATCAAGGCGGCGGACGAGCAGGGGATGGCGATGGTGTTTACGGGTGTCCGTCATTTCAAGCATTAGTTACGGCCATTGATAAAGCCCCATCTGCGGCGTTGCTCCTCGGCTGCCATCCTCAGCGTACGTTCGTGTACGCTTCCGGTGGCAGTCTCCGGTGCGCCTTGCATCTGGGGCTTTCTGAATGGCCTGAGCCATTTAATAAGCCTTTGAACAAATATAAGAGGTGATATTAATGCGTGTTTTGGTGATCGGCGGCGGCGGGCGGGAGCACGCTCTGGCGTGGAAGCTGGCGGCCAGCCCGCGGGTGGAGAAGATTTACTGCGCGCCCGGCAATCCGGGCATCGGCGGTCTGGCCGAGTGTGTCGACGTCGATGTGAACGACAACACTGCCCTGGTCACGTTCGCCTGGGAGAGGAAGATAGATCTGACGGTGGTCGGGCCGGAGGCGCCGCTGGCCAATGGGGTGGTCGACGTTTTCGCCGCCCATGGCCTGAAGATTTTCGGCCCCACGCAGGCGGCGGCCAGGATTGAGGGCTCGAAAGCGTTCGCGAAAGACCTCATGCGCAAGTACGGGATACCTACCGCCGGGTACGGCGTCTTTACCGACGCCGCTGCCGCCAAGGCGTATATTAAGGAGCAGGGCGCCCCGATTGTCGTCAAGGCCGACGGCCTGGCAGCCGGCAAGGGTGTGGTGGTGGCGATGACGGAGACGGAAGCGCTGGCGGCGGTCGATATGATAATGACGGACGCCGTTTTCGGGACGGCCGGGACGCAGGTGGTCGTCGAGGAGTTCATGCAGGGCGAGGAGGCCTCGCTGCTGGCGTTCACCGACGGCAAGACGGTCGTGCCGATGGTGTCTGCTCAGGATCACAAGCGGGTGTTCGACGACGACCGGGGACCGAATACCGGCGGCATGGGCGCGTACGCGCCGGCGCCGGTGGTTACGCCGGCGGTGCTGGCGCGGGTGATGCAGGAGATCCTTCAGCCGGCGGTGGCTGCGATGCGCGCCGAGGGGTGCCCGTACAGCGGTTGCCTGTACGCCGGCCTGATGATTACCGACGCGGGGCCGAAGGTGGTGGAGTTCAATGCGCGCTTCGGCGACCCCGAGACCCAGGTTGTGCTGCCGCTGCTGGAGAGCGACTTGCCGACGGTGTTGGAGGCGTGCGTCGACGGCACGCTGGATAAGGCTGCGGTGGCCTGGCGGGACGAAGCGGCGGTGTGTGTGGTTATGGCTGCCGGCGGCTATCCGGGGGAATACGGCAAGGGGGATGTCATCAGCGGTCTGGACGCTGCTACGGACGCGGGGGCGGTGGTTTTCCACGCCGGCACCGCTCTGAAGGGCGGCGCTGTAGTCACGAACGGCGGCCGGGTGCTGGGCGTGACGGCGATGGATAGAGATGTGCTGCGGGCGATCGAGAAGGCGTACGCCGCCGTAGACGGAATCAGCTTTGCGGGGGCGCATTGGCGGCGAGATATCGCCCGCAGGGTGATTGATAGACTGAGAAAATAATAAAGGGGAGATAGAGGCAGGTGACGCAATGGAGCTGTCTTTGATCGCCGCGAATATCGTTTTGATATTGGTGCTGCTGCTGGGGGTGGGGCTGACGCTCTTTACGCTGCCGGGCAATTTCGTCATCCTGCTGGTTGCGGTGGGCTATGGTTTCTTCGAGGGGTTCAGCCGGTTCGACAGCGGGTTTCTGTTCGTGCTCGGCGGCCTGTTCGTTCTCGGCGAGGCGGTGGAGTTTGTGGCCGGCATGCTGGGGGCGAAACGGCAGAAAGCCTCGTGGCGGGCGATGGGAGCGGCGCTGCTGGGTGGCCTGGCCGGAGCGGTCCTTGGGTCGGCAGTGGTGCCGGTGCTGGGGACACTGGCCGGGGCGGTGGCGGGGGCGTTTGGACTGAGCTATGCCGCGGAGTACAGTAAGACGGGCGACCGGGAGAAGGCGGCGCGGGTGGCGCTGGGTGCGGCTGCCGGCCTGCTGGTCGGCACGCTGTTTAAGCTGGCGGTAGCTGTTGGGATGGCGACGGCGATCATCGCACGGCTGGCATGGTGACTGACCGATTAGTCAATTTTGCGTTGACAGCCTTCCGTGGGCCTCCTATAATTAAAGATATAAAGAGCATGGAGGTTACCATGGCCTATTACCGCGAAGACCAGCATGGCGACGATTCGCGCTCCAAGCGCCAGCAAATTCTTGAGGCCGCCTACGCCGTGTTCTCCCGCAAGGGTTACCACCGGGCGACGGTGGATGAGATCATCGCTTTGGCGGATACCGGCAAGGGTACGGTGTATAATTACTTCAACAATAAGGAGCAGCTTTTCTACACCCTTATCCGCGAGCGCAGCCAGCCGTTCGAGACGGCGCTGCAGCAGGCGGCGGATGCTGACCAGCCTATGCTGGAGAAGCTGCAGACGATGATCAGGCTTTTTCTGCGGTTTTATTTGGACAACGCTGCCCTCTGGCGGGTGATGATGCACGAGATCCGCGGCTTCGGCAGTGACGGACTGTCTTATGTGAAGCCGGAGACCCGCGACAAGTACCGGGAAGGGTTCAGCCACACGATCGGCCTGCTGGCTAAGGTGTTGCAGGAAGGCATCGACCAGGGCCTGCTCAGGGAGGTCAATGTCAAACACGCTTCCTACGCTTTGTTCAGCGTGATCGTGGCATTGGCATTTCAGCAGTTCGTGGATGATGTGGATGAATCGGCCCGCGAGGTGGCGGAAACTTTCCTGTACGGTATGGCTCGGAAGTAACCCGGCCCTTTTAAATAGCCGGCGTTGACCGGATAGTCAAATTGAGCGGACCCCTTCCCGACCTGGCGGCCGGAAAGGGGTTTTTCGTTTTTCCGGCCGACCTCAGGGGCGACGGGGAAGGATGTTGTTGATGTTTGGAAACTGAAATACTATAATAGTTTATAAGGAGCGAAGTTTATTGGAGCTGCAACGGTTAATTTTTTGGGGGTAAATATGGAAGATATCAAGGCAATTATCCTCGACAAGGCGCGGGAGCGGTTCGACCGCTTCGGCTACAAGAAGACGACGATGGACGAGATCAGCCGGGATTGCCGCATTTCCAAAAAGACGGTGTACGCGCACTTCGGGGACAAGGAGAACTTGTTCAACTGCCTGTTTATGCGCGAATGTCGGACAGCGCGGGATGTTATTTTCGCCCGGATGGGCGAAGTCGCCGATCCTCTCGACCGCCTCCTGCAATTGCTCAGGACGGGGATCGCGTATTTTAACGAGGACAATTTCCTGACAAGGCTGCTGAGGGATGACTACGCCCTGTTTTCGACCTTTTTAACTTCCGAGCATCAGCGGCTTATCGACGACGAGCTGATCGCAATCATCGCCGGGATAATAGAGGAGGGGAAACGGCAGGGAAGGATCAGGGACGTGGATGCGGAGGTCGTGGCGTACGCGGGGCTAAAGCTGTTTCAGTCGTTCAGCTATATGCGGACAGCCAGGTTTGCGCCGGGGAAAGAGGAGCAGGGTTATTGCACCGAGGTGCTGGTCGATTTTGTCGTTAACGCGCTTGTCAGGAAATAACCTGCGCGCGTGTGTGCGATTGCCGGGAAGCGGGCGCTGTTCAGATTTGGAGGGCGATAGTGTATGCGGAAAAAGCCGATGGTGGGCCTGATCGCGGTGACGGTTATTGCGGGTTGCTTTTTGCTGGCGGGGTGCGGGAGCAAGGAGAAGGCCAGGGAGGAGGCTCCGGTCGTCCGCACTGAGGTTGTGAGGATGGAAGGGGCCGGGCAGTCGGTAAGCTATTCCGGCGAGGTGAGGGGGCGGTACGAGAGCCAGCTCGCTTTCCAGGTGAGCGGGAAAATTGTCAGACGGACCGTCGACCTCGGCAGCACGGTTAACCCGGGCGATACGCTGATGGAAATCGACCCGAAGGATATCAGCCAGGCGGTGGCGGTGAGCTCGGCGCAGGTTTATTCGGCCGAGTCGCAGTTGAGGCTGGCGGAGAGCAACCTGCGACGTTACCGGCAGCTTTATGAACAGCAGGCGGTCAGCCGCGCGCAGTACGAGCAGTATCAGAGCGCATACGACGCGGCGCTGGCTGCCGCACGCCAGGCTTCGGCCCAGCATGCCCAGAGCTCGAACCAGCTGGGGTATAGCGTTTTGCAGGCCGACGGGGCGGGGGTTATTTCCGCCGTGAATGCCGAGGTGGGGCAGGTGGTGAGCGCCGGCCAGGCGGTCGTTACCCTGGTGCGAGACGGCGAGCGGGAGGTGGAGATCGATGTCCCCGAGAACCGCGGCGAGGAGTTGCGCAAGGCTGGGCCGATCAGTGTGAGCTTCTGGGCGCTGCCGGGGATGGCGGTTGTCGGCAATGTGAGAGAGGTGGCCCCCATGGCGGATAAGGTTTCCCGTACTTATAAGGTGCGGGTCAGTCTGCCCGCTTGCCCGCCGGAGGTAAAGCTCGGCATGACGGCGACGGTGACGGTGGCGGCTCCGGCCACAGGGCCGGGAAAAGGAAAGACCGCCTATATTCCCCTGTCGGCAGTTTATCAGACCGGGGATTACCCCGGCGTGTGGGTGGTGGATAACGGCGCCGTAGCCCTCAGGAAGATTAAGGTGGGCTCGTTCGGGGACGGCAGGGTCGAGGTGACGGAGGGACTGAGGGAGGGCGAGACGATCGTCACGGCGGGCGTGCATAAGTTGCGCGGGGGCCAGAAGGTGCGCACGGGTGACGGTCGATGAAGAATACGAATCTGACCGAATGGGCGATTAACCATAAAGGGTTGGTGTACTATTTTATTATCCTGATATTTATCATGGGTGTTTTTTCTTACCGCCAACTGGGGCGGATGGAAGACCCCGATTTTGTCATCCGCCAGATGGTCGTGTCCGCCGTCTGGCCGGGGGCGACGGCCCGCGAGGTGGAGGAGCAGGTCACCGATAAGATCGAGAAGAAGCTGCAGGACACGCCGGGGCTGGATTATCTCAGAAGCTATTCTCGTCCCGGTCAGGCGGTTGTTTACGTTATGCTGAAAGAGTCGCTGAAGGAAAGCGATGTCCGCCCCACTTGGGTGGAGGTGCGCAATCAGGTCAACGATATTAAGGCCTCGCTGCCTTCGGGGGTGGCGGGGGTCTATTTCAACGACCGCTTCGATGACGTTTTCGGGTGTATTTACGCGCTGACCGCCGACGGGTTTTCGTACGAGGAGGTGCGGGACCGGGCCGAGAAGATCCGCCGCATTCTGCTGGGTGTGAAGAATGTCAAGAAGGTAGAACTGATCGGCGTCCAGACGGAAAAAATTTATGTCGAGATCGAAAATAGCAAACTGGCCAAGTTGGGCATCGACCCATCCGTGATAATAAACACCATCAGGGCGCAGAACGCTATGACGGCTTCGGGGATGATCGAGACGGCGACGGATAATGTTTATTTGCGCGTATCCGGTTTGTTCGAGGATTTGGAGAGCATCCGCAACTTGCCTATCCGGGCCGGCCGTACTTTCCGGCTCGGCGATATCGCCAGGGTCGAGCGGGGCTATGTGGAGCCGTTCGACCCGAAGATGTTCGTCAACGGCCAGCCGGCGATCGGTATCGCGCTGTCGATGGATAAGGGGGGCAATATCCTTACACTGGGCGAGGAACTGAGCAAAACGCTGACGCAGATAAAAAAGGATCTGCCGCTGGGGCTGGAGATAATTCAGGTGGCTAATCAGCCCAAGGTTGTCGAGGAGTCGATCGGCGAATTCGTGAAGTCGCTGCGGGAAGCAATCATTATTGTGCTTGCCGTCAGTTTCCTCAGCCTGGGCGTACGCTCGGGGATCGTGGTGGCGCTGTGCATCCCGCTGGTCATTGCCGGGGTTTTTGCGGCGATGAAGATCGCGGGTATCGATCTGCACAAGGTTTCGCTGGGGGCGCTGATTATCGCCCTGGGGCTGTTGGTGGACGACGCGATCATTGCCATTGAGATGATGTCGGTCAAGCTGGAACAGGGATGGGAACGCTTTGAGGCTGCCTGTTACGCTTACAAGGCGACCGCTTTTCCCATGCTGACGGGCACGCTGATAACCTGCGCGGGCTTTATCCCGATAGGTTTCGCCAAGGGGAACGCGGCCGAATTCACCAGCAGCCTGTTCGCGGTGATTACGATCGCGCTGCTGCTGTCGTGGCTTGTTTCGGTTACCGTTACCCCGTTGCTGGGCTATAAGCTGATTAAAGCAAAGGTGGCGGGCGAAGGCGGGCACGATATCTACGATTCGCGGTTTTACCGGCTATTCCGGCAGGTGCTGACCTGGTGCCTCCACAACCGCAAGCTGGTTCTCGCGGTGACGGCGGCGTCGTTCGTGGGGTCGGTTTTCCTGCTGACATTCGTCAGGCAGGAATTCTTTCCGCCCTCGGTGCGGCCGGAGATTATCGTCGAGATGACGCTGCCGGAGGGTTCGTCGCTGCGGGCGACGGAGGCTGAGGCGGCGAGGATGGCCGGGCTGCTGGCCGACGATCCCGAGATCGACAGCTACAGTTACTATGTCGGCCAGGGGGCGCCCCGCTTCGTACTGACCACCGATCCCGTGCTGTCGAGTTCGAATTATGCCCAGTTTGTTATTGTGGCGAAGGATCTGCAGGCGCGGGCCGCTTTGCAGGGGAAGATCGACAAGTTGCTCGACGGCAGCTTCCCGAACGTGCGCGGCCATGTGAAGCTGATTCAGACTGGTCCTCCGTCCCCTTATCCGGTGATGCTGAGGGTCAGCGGCTACGAGCATGAAAAGGTAAGGGGGATTGCCGGGCAGGTGGCTGATAAACTGGCGGGCGACCCCAATCTGGTGGATATTAATTTCGACTGGAACGAGAAGAACAAGGTAATGCGGTTGGCTGTCGATCAGGATAAGGCGCGGCTGCTGGGGGTGGACAGCCAGAGCTTGGCGTCGAGCCTGCAGATGCAGCTGTCGGGGGCGCCGATCACGGAGTTTCGCGAGAAGGATAGAACGATCGCCGTCGTTTTCCGCCTCGAAGACCGGGACAGGAAGGATCTTTCCGCGGTCAGGAATCTCCCCGTCCATATCGGCGGCGGAAAATACGTGGCGCTTGAGCAGGTCGCCAGGATCAGCTTCGAGGCCGAGGAAGGGCTGATCTGGCGTCGGGACCTGAAGCCGACGATTACCGTCCAGGCGGATGTTGTGCCGGGGATTACCGGCAACGATGCGAGCCAGAAGGCTTTTAACAGCCTCGCCGCGCTGCGGGAGAAGCTGCCGCCGGGCTACAGCATCGAAATCGCCGGTTCGCTGCAAAGGAGCAAGGAATCGATCGGATTCCTCGTGCAGCCGGTGCCGGCGATGGTTATCGTTATCATCACGCTGCTGATGCTCCAACTGCAGCGGATTTCGCTGATGTTGCTGACGCTGCTTACCGCGCCGCTGGGTATCATCGGCGTAAGTATCGCGATGCTGCTGACCCAGCGCCCCATCGGCTTCGTGGCCGAGCTCGGCATCCTGGCGCTGGGCGGGATGATTATCCGCAACTCGGTAATTCTCATCGACCAGATCGAGCAGCATATAAAGGACGGGGCATCGCCGTGGGAAGCGATCGTCGATTCGGCGGTGCTGCGGTTTAGGCCGATAATGCTGACTGCCGCGGCCGCCATCCTGGGGATGGTTCCGCTGCTGCCCAGCGCCTTCTGGGGTCCGATGGCGGTGGCAATCGCCGGCGGGTTGTTTTTCGCGACTGTCCTGACCCTGCTTGTCCTGCCGACGATGTACGCGGCCTGGTTCAAGGTGGCGGCGCCGGACCGGGAAGCCCCGGCTTCGGAAAGCGGACACACGGCCGGGCATTAGGGTGGGCGACGGACGAACAGGCGGGTAAAAACACGTGGGGGAGCGCTTAAAGCGCTCCCCCTTCTTTTCGTACAATTTAAATTGTACCGCTAACCGTTTGCCGGCAAACGCAAACGTGTCGTCAGTTCCCGATATTGAATTGCGGGTCCCAGGTCAGATCCATAGATTCGTCATCGGCAGGAAGACCAGGGGCTTGGGTTGGAGTTCCGTCAGGACCATTCACTGGAATCACCCCATTTCCCGGTTGTCAGTTTTGTCTTTTCTGCTCGTCCCTTTGTCTTTATTATAAGACATTACTGGCGGTTTTTCAAGTGCTCATTGTGTATACATATCAGGACATCTTTACCAGGTGGCGACGACCGCACCCTGAAAGCGCCGGCCGATGTAGTCCTTGACGTGGTCGGAATGGTAAGCGGCGATGAGCGTTTTGACCGCAGGGTTATCCTTGTCTTTGGCATGAACGGCGATGATGTGGGGAAAAGGCGAATCGGCTCCCTCGCTGGCGATGGCGTCGCGGGCCGGGACGAAGCCGCCGGCGACGGCGTAGGCGCTGCCCATGGCCGCGAGGTCGAATTCGGGCAGCCGCCGGGCGATATCGGCGGCGTCCACCTCGATGATGCCTATCCTGCGGGGGTTGGCGACAATGTCGGTTGTGGCCGCCTGCAGGCCGGCGCCCGGCCGCAGGGCTATAAGGCCGGTTTTCGCCAGCAGCAGTAAGGCCCGCCCGCCGCCGATGGGGTCGTTGGGGATGGCGACCGTCGCCCCGGCGGGCAGGTCGGCGGTATGGGCGATTTTTTTCGAGTACAGCGCCACGGGGAAGGCGACCGTCTTGGCCACTGCCACCAGCGGCAGCCGGCGGTCGGCGACTACGCTTTCGAAGTAGGGCAGCGACTGGAAGCTGTTTGCGCCGACGTCGCCCGCGAGGAGGAGGGCGTTCGGCTTGAGGTTGTCATCATACTCCAGTATTTCGATCTCCAGGCCGTCTTTGGCCGCCATCTCGCTGGCCGCGTACAGGATCTCGGCGTGGGGGCCGGATGTCGTGGCCACTTTGAGTTTGCTGCCGCTCGTGTGGACGGCGGGACCGAAAACGCCGGCAAGCAGGGCGGCGATGGCGGCAAAGACGATTATCGGCAGAAGGGATTTTTTCATGGGAACCCTCCATATGCTAAAAAGCGGCTGCGGGCGTCGCTAATGACAGTTTATACTGCAGCCGGCTTTTTTTGCAAGTAGGATGTATAAGCGTTTTCACAAATTAAAGAATAAAAGAAGTGAAGCAGGAACGGGGCTGGGAAAGGCCGAATAATTAGGAAACAGATGCGGAGGGTAAAGGAGTTGTTTTTATGCCGGTAAATCCGAGGCTGAAAGATCCCCTCAACGATCAGCTTTTCGCCGGGGTGCTTCTTCTTGAAACAGCGGAGGAGTGCTACCAGTTTTTTGAGGATATCTGCACAATCGGCGAACTGAAGGCGATGGCCCAGCGCCTTGAGGTGGCCCGGATGCTCAAGCACGGCCGCACTTACGACGATATTGTCGCGAGGACGGGGGCGAGCACGGCCACGATCAGCCGGGTCAAACGCTGCCTTTATTATGGCGCGGATGGTTACAAAACGATTATTGCACGCCTGGATGGTGAAGAGACGAAATGAGCAAAAGCCAGTTTTTACCCCAGATTCCTTACGGGACCAAAGATTTTCTCCCCCGCGACGCACGGCGCAAACGGGCGGCCGAGAATGCCCTGGCCGGCCTGTTCGCCCGCTGGGGGTATGACGAGGTCGTGACGCCGACCTTCGAATATCTGGAGACGCTGACGGTAGGCGTCAGCGGCGATCTTGTGCAAAGCCTGTTCAAGTTTTTCGACAAGAATAACGCCATCCTCGCCCTGCGGCCGGATATGACCACGCCGATCGCCAGGGTGGCGGCGACCCGTTTCCGCGAGAGCGTTCCGCCGCTGCGCCTTTTTTACCTGACGAACGTTTTCCGCCAGGAGCAGGCGCAGGCCGGGCGGCAATGCGAATTTTACCAGGCCGGGGTGGAGCTGCTGGGAGCGGGCGGGCCGGCGGCCGACGCCGAGGTGGTGGCTCTGGCGGTCGCCGCGCTGCTGGAGGCGGGGTTGACGAATTTTCAGGTCGGTCTCGGCCAGGTTCAGTTCATTAACGGCGTGATGGCGGAAAGCGGCCTGACGGCCACCGAGCAGCAACGGGTCAAGCAATGCATGGTTAGCCGCGATCTTGTCGGCCTGGGGGAGATTCTGGCCGGCAGTTCGCTGAGTACCGACGCTCAGCGGCTTATCCGCGAAATACCGCTGCTGCACGGCGGCGATAAGGTGGTGAGCGAGGCCTACCGGCTTGTCGGCAACGATACCAGCCGGGCCGCCCTCGACAATCTGGCCGACATCCGCCGCCTCCTCGCCGGCTACGGCGTGGAGCGCTATGTAACGTTCGATCTCGGCCTTATCCGCGATTTCGATTATTATACCGGCATGGTTTTCGAAGGCTATACGCCGGGGCTCGGTTTCCCGTTGTGCGGCGGCGGTCGCTACGACAATATGGTGGCCGCTTTCGGCGTGGATTGTCCCGCAACCGGCTTCGCCATGGGGATCGAAAGAATCCTGCTGGCGCTGGAACGGCAGGGAATAGCGCCGCCGGAAGCAGTGCGCGACGCGTACGTGGCCTGGGGGGGAGGGGCGCTGGCAGTCGCCATCGCCGAGGCCGACCGCCTGCGCCGCGAGGGATTTACGGTGGAGATGGCCCTGGAGGCTTGTTCGCGTTCAGAGGCGGAAACGGCACAGGCGGCCAAGGGCTATGCCAGGCTGATGTACTTCGACGGCAATGTGGCGCAGGGTTAAACAGGTTTTTGCCGCGCTGACCGCCAAGGTGACGGCGGCTGACCGTGAGTTCGTAGCTTCGTGGCTCACACCCGCCGAACAGGCGCTGTTTTTCGCGATGAACCTGCCGGATCAGTGCCACTCTCTCAGGGTCGCGTTTACCGCCCGCCGCCTCGCCGCCGGGCGGGGGGGCGTCGATGCCGGGCTGCTGACGCGGTGCGCCCTCCTGCATGACGTCGGCAAGGTCAAGGGAGATGTGAGCACGTTCGATAAGACATTCGCCGTCCTTGCGCACCGGTTTGCTCCCGGAAAGGCCGCAGGCTGGGGGCGGCCGGGCCGCGGCGGCAGAGTCGCAAATCTCCGCCACGCCCTCCATGTTTATTTCCATCACCCGGAGCGGAGCGCGGCCGTGTTGGCGGACATCGGCGCCGACGAGCGGCTGCTCGCGATAATTCGCCGGCACCACTGGCCGCGGTCGCCCGGCGAGCCGCCGGAGCTGACGATATTGCGCGAAGCGGACGATTTGCATTGAAAAGGGCCAAAAGGAATAATCCTTTTGGCCCTTGAAACATTATTACTTATCAATAGCCTTTAGCCTTGTCGATGATGTTGAACATCTCGCGGTTCTGGGTGTAGCGGACAAGGTTGTCAACGAACAGCTTGACGGCCCGGTCGAGGTAGTAGGGCGAAATGGCCGCGAGGTGCGGGGTGACGATGACGTTGTCCATCGCCCACAGCGGGCTGTCGGCCGGCAGCGGTTCGTTCTCGAACACGTCGAGGCCGGCGCCCTTGATTACGCCGAGCTGCAGGGCGATCGCCAGATCGGCTTCGCGGACGACGGCGCCGCGGGCGATGTTGAAGAAATAGGCGGTGGGTTTCATGGCCCGGAATTCTTCGAGGGTGAACAGGCCGGCCGTCTTGTCTGTCAGAGGCACTGCCGAGACCACGAAGTCGGAGACGCCGAGCATCTCATGGAGTTGTTCGGGCTTATAGAGCTTGTCGACGAAGATCTCGGTCGTCATCTCCTGCTTGGTGGCGACGACTTCCATGCCCAGCCCTTTTGCTTTTTTGGCGATTTCGCGGCCGATGCTGCCGAGACCGACGATGCCGATGGTCTTTTCGTGGATTTCATCCGTGGGCACCCTGTTCCAAATGACGGCCTGCTGCTGGCGGATGAGCAGGTTGAGGCCGCGGGTGAAGGCCAACATCATCGCGAAGATGTGCTCGGACACCGGGATGCCGTGAATGCCTTTGGAGTTGGTGAGGATGGTGTCGCTGGTCTGGATCTCCGGGAAGGTCAGGCTTTCCACCCCGGCGCTCAGGGCGTGGACCCATTTCAGGCGGGGCGCAACCAGGTAAAGGGGGCGGATGTCCGTCCAGCCCCAGGTGACCAGGATATCGGTAGCGGCAATGTGTTCGCCGGCATGCTCAAGGTCGGTTACGGTCACGGTGCTGCTTGGCATCGCGGCGGTGATGGCGTCCTTGTGGCGGTCGGCCAGGTTGTTGAGGACGAGTATGTTGAGCGCGCTCATGTTGAGCCCCCTTACGAGGATTATTATCTGTCAAATACTTCTACACATACGTAAAAATTCCTACTGAGGGGTTGACGAATCAATTGTCTCGGTGATATCATATTACCATGTTAATACTTTAAATAACTAAAGCGAGGGTGCGCTGATGACTTCCAGTGATATGAATTACCTGACGATCGCTCTGCCGAAGGGGAAACTGTTTGCACCGGCCGCCAGACTGCTGGTCGCCGCCGGCTACACCGCCGACGGGCTGAGCGAGGATTCCCGGCGGCTGGTCATCGCCAACGAGGCGCAAAAGATCAGGTTCGTCATCACTAAGACGGCTGACCTTCCCACGTACGTAGAGTACGGCGCCGCCGACGTCGGTATAATCGGCAAGGACGTGCTCGCGGAAGAGAACAAGAATGTTTACGAACTCCTCGATCTCAAGTTCGGGCTTTGCCGCATGGTGGTGGCCGTGCCCGAGGCGCTGCGCCGGGAGAAATTGACCGACTATGCCCATATGCGGGTTGCGACCAAATACCCCAACACGGCCGAACGGTTTTTTCGCGATGCCGGCATCCAGATGGAGATAATCAAGCTTGGCGGCTCGATCGAACTTGCCCCGATCGTCGGGCTGGCGGAGATGATCGTCGATCTGGTGGAAACCGGTCGTACCCTTAAGGAGAACAAGCTCGCCGAGGTCGCCCAGATGAACCAGGCGACCGCCAGGTTCATCGCCAACCGGGTGAGTTTCAAGATGAAATTCGACCGCATCAACCGGTTGACCGAGGATCTCAGGCGGTTGGCCGAAAGCGAGAACAGATGATGAAAATGATCGACGCCCGCAATAAATCTTTGGAAGAAATAAAGCCTTTTCTCGTGAAGCCGCCTTTTGACGCTGTGGAACTGGGCGAAGGGGCGCGCGCCCGGGTAAAAGCGATGTTCGGCCGCGAGCTGACGGCGGCCGAGGTGGTGGCGAGGATTATCGCCGACGTCCGCGGGGAAGGCGACGCGGCTTTGCTGCGTTATACCGAACTGACTGACGGCCCGCGGCTGACGCCTGACACGATGGTTGTGAGCGAGGCTGAATTTGCCGCCGCCAGAGAGGCGGTGGAACCTGCTGTTATGGCGTCGCTCGCGAAGGCGATCGCCAATGTCCGCCGCTACCATGCCGAGAAGGTGCCGAAGTCTTGGCTGACCGAGCGGGAGCATGGGGCGAAGCTCGGTCAGAGGTGCCTGCCGCTCGAACGGGTGGGCGTGTATGTCCCCGGCGGGACGGCGGCTTATCCTTCGTCGGTGATTATGAATATCGTGCCGGCGGTTGTGGCCGGGGTTGCTGAGATTATCATGGCTGTTCCGCCGGCGAGGGACGGCAGCGTTAATCCTTATGTGCTGGCCGCCGCCGAGGCAGCCGGGGTCACGACGGTGATCAAGGCGGGCGGCGCCCAGGCGATTGCCGCCCTGGCGTTCGGCACCGCCACCGTGCCCAAGGTGGACAAGATTACCGGACCGGGCAACATTTTCGTCACCTTGGCGAAAAAGGCGGTGTATGGTTACTGCGACATCGATATGCTCGCCGGTCCCAGCGAAATCCTCATCGTCGCCGACGGCAGCGCCGATCCGGCTTATGTAGCCGCCGATCTGCTGAGTCAGGCCGAGCACGATGTGCTGGCGGCGAGCATATTGATCACCGACAGTCCTGCTCTGGCGGCGGCGGTCGAGCGGGAGACGGCCCGCCAGCTCGCCGCCCTGCCGCGGTCCGACATCGCCGGCGAGGCGCTGGCGCGCAACGGGCTGATCATCATCACCGGCGATATCAACGCCGCGATGGAGCTTGCCAACATCGCCGCCCCCGAGCACCTGGAGATTCTGACCGCCGATCCGTTTGCCCTGCTGCCGGCGGTAAGGCACGCCGGCGCCGTGTTCCTAGGGCCGTATTCGCCCGAGCCGCTGGGCGATTATCTGGCCGGCCCCAATCATGTGCTGCCGACCGGCGGCACGGCCAGATTCTACTCGGTACTGTCGGTCGAGACGTTTATGAAAAGAACGAGCGTTATCGCTTACACCGAGGCGGCTCTGAGCGCGGCGGGCGAGGACGTCATCCGCCTGGCGACCGCCGAAGGGCTGGAGGCGCACGCCAATGCGGTACGGATAAGGAGGCGTAAAGATGTGGCAGATTCGTCCCGGACTTGACAGTATTAAGTCGTACTATGTTCCCGATATCGCCTGGCCGGTCAAGCTGGACGCCAACGAACGGGCCGAGGCGCTGCCGCCGGCGGTGCAGGCGAGGATAGCCGAACGCCTTACGGCAATTGCGGGCAACCGTTACCCCGAAATCGGCCAGCACAGTCTCAAGAAGGCGCTGGCCGTCGGGCTGGGGCTTGAACCGGAAAACATAGCCCTCGGCAACGGCTCCAGCGAGGTGCTGGCGGCCATCTGCCGGGTTTTTGGCGGTGTGGGGCGGAAAATCGTTTATCCGCACCCGTCGTTTTCGATGTACAAGATATATTGCCGGCTGGCCGATAGCGAGCCGTTGACGGTGGAGCTCGACGCCGGGTTCGCGCTCGCGCCTGAGAAGGTTTTCACCACCGCCCTGCAAGAGCAGGCGGGCCTGATTATCCTTTGCAATCCCAACAATCCCACCGGCGGCGCGATGTCCCTGGAGGCGGTGGAGTACATCGTGGCCGGCGCCCGTTGCCCGGTGGTGGTTGATGAAGCTTACGGCGAATTCGCCGGGCAGTCGGCCTTGCCGCTTCTCGGCAAGTATCCCAACCTGATCGTCGCCCGCACCTTTTCGAAAGCGTACGGCCTGGCCGCCGCCCGTGTGGGCTACGCCGCGGCCGGCAAGGAGATAATCGCCGCCATCGGCAAGGTGCTGCTGCCTTATCACATAAACGCATTTTCGCTGGCGGCCGCCGAGACTGCCTGGGAGATGAGGAGCGAGTTCGCGCTCGGCATCGTCCGGACAATGGCCGAACGGGAGCGTGTGGCGGCGAACCTCCGGGAAATGTCCGCCGTCGAGGTATTCCCGTCGGCGACCAACTTCCTGCTCTTAAGGAGCAGCCGCGCCAAGGAACTGGCCGATTATCTGGCCGCCCGGGGGGTAGGAGTGCGGGATTTCAGCGCCGCGCCGGCCTTAGCAGGCTGCCTGCGGGTCACAGTCGGGACGGCGGCCGAGAACGATTTGTTTCTGGCGGCCACCGGGAAATTTATCCGTGGTGAGGTGTAGATGATGGAACGTGTCGGCAGTGTCGACCGCAAAACAACAGAGACAGATATCAAGCTGACCGTGGGGCTGGACGGCTCCGGGCAGGCAGAGATCGCCACCGGGGTGGGCTTTTTCGACCATATGCTGGTGCTGTTCGCCAGGCACGGTCTGTTTGACCTTGACGCCAGGGTGAACGGCGATCTTCACGTCGATGCCCATCACACGGTGGAGGATACCGGCATCGTCCTCGGCCAGGCGCTCGCCAGGGCGCTGGGCGACAAGAAGGGCATTCGCCGTTACGGCACAGCCTTTGTGCCGATGGACGAGGCGCTGGCGATGGTGGCCCTCGATGTGAGCGGCCGGCCCTTTCTCCAGTACGATGTGGAGGCTCCGGCCTGCGTTATCGGCAGCTATGCCGGCGAACTCACCGAGGAATTCCTGCGGGCGCTGACAGTGAACGCCGGGCTGACAATCCATGTGCGCCTGCTGGCGGGCAGGAACGCCCACCATATCCATGAGGCGATTTTTAAGGCGCTCGGCCGGGCGCTCGCCGAGGCGACCCGCGTCGATGAGCGCATCGTCGGCGTCATGTCGAGCAAAGGAGTATTGTAGTGGGTAACGTGATCGCGATCATCGATTACGGGGTAGGCAATCTGTACAGCGTGGAGAAGGCGTTCACCCGTCTGGGCGCGGCTGCGGTCGTGACCAGCGATCCTGCGGCGATAATGGACGCCGCCAAGGTGGTGCTGCCTGGCGTGGGCGCCTTCGGCGACTGCATGAGCAACCTCGCCGAGTACGGTCTCACCGACGTCGTCCGCGCGGTGGCGGCCAAGGGCACGCCGCTGCTCGGCATTTGCGTGGGGCTGCAAATTCTCTTTGACGGCAGCGAAGAGGACCCTGGGGTGCCGGGGCTGGGGATTTTCCCCGGCATGGTGCGCCGTTTGGTCGCCCCGGGCCTGAAGGTGCCGCATATGGGTTGGAACAGCCTGGAGTTTAGCGGGGCGAGCCCGCTGTTTGCCGGGATGCCGGAAAACCCCTATGTTTATTTCGTGCACAGTTACCACGCCGTGCCGGACGACCCCGCCCTGATAACGGCCTGGACGGAGTACGGCGGCAGAGTGACGGCGGCCGTGGGCCGGGGCAATGTGCACGCCGTTCAGTTTCACCCCGAGAAGTCCGGCGACGCCGGTCTGAAAATCCTCGCCAATTTTAAGGAGCTTGCCATATGATAATCTTTCCCGCGATCGATATCCGCGGCGGCAAATGCGTGCGCCTCACCGAGGGCCGGTTCGACGCCGAGACGGTTTATGCCGACGACCCTGCGGCCATGGCGCTGCGCTGGGCGGCCGAGGGGGCGGAGTATCTCCATGTCGTCGACCTCGACGGCGCTCTTGCCGGTCAGCCGGTAAATATGGCGGTCGTCAAGCGGATCGCCGCGGCGGTGTGCATCCCCGTCCAACTGGGCGGCGGCATCCGCACCCTCGCCGCTGTCGACGCCGTCCTCGCGGCCGGCGTGGCGAGGGTCATCCTCGGCTCTGTGGCCGTAAAGCAGCCGGAGCTGGTGAAGCAAGCCTGCGCGGCTTACGGCGACCGCATTGTTGTCGGCATCGACGCCAAGGACGGCGTCGTGGCCGTGGAGGGGTGGGGCGTGAGCGGCGGCGTGGGAGCGGAGGAGCTTGCCGCCCGCATGGCGGCCGCCGGGGTGGCCCGCATAATTTATACCGATATTTCCCGCGACGGTACCCTCACCGGCGTCAACGTGTCCGCCACCAGCTCCCTGGCCAGGGCGGCGGGCGTGCCGGTCATCGCCTCCGGCGGGGTGAGCAGTCTGGCCGATGTAGCCGCGGTAAGGGCGGCGGAGGCCGACGGGGTGGAAGGGGTCATCATCGGCAAGGCCCTTTACACCGGCGCGGTCAGCCTGCCGGCGGCGCTGAAAGCGGCCCGGGGGGAGGAGGGCGCAGCGTGTACACGAAACGGATAATCCCCTGCCTGGACGTAAAGGACGGGCGGGTAGTCAAAGGAACAAATTTCGTCGGCCTCCGCGACGCCGGCGACCCGGTGGAACTGGCGTCGGTCTATGACCGCGAGATCGCCGACGAGCTGGTTTTCCTCGATATTACCGCGTCGGCCGAGGAACGCGATACGATGGTGGATGTGGTCAATAGGACGGCAGCCCAGGTTTTCATCCCCTTTACCGTCGGCGGCGGCATCCGCACACTGGCCGACATCAGGACGATGCTGAAGGCAGGCGCAGATAAGGTGTCGCTCAACACGGCGGCGGTGAAGAACCCGAACATCTTGGCCGAGGGCGCCAAGCGCTTCGGTCGTCAGTGTATCGTGCTGGCAGTCGATGCCCGCCAGGCCGGGCCGGGCAAGTGGGAGGTCTATGTAAACGGCGGCCGCACCTCGACCGGCATCGACGTGCTGGAGTGGATCAAGGAGGGAACCGCTCTCGGAGCGGGGGAGATCCTCCTCACCAGCATGGACCGCGACGGGACGAAGGACGGCTATGACATTCCCCTGACGCGGGCGGTTTCCGAAGCGGTGGACGTGCCGGTGATCGCCTCGGGAGGGGCGGGCGAACTTGCCCATTTCTACGATGTGCTTGTGGACGGCAAAGCCGACGCCGTGCTGGCCGCGTCGGTGTTTCACTACGGACAGTTCACCGTCCGCCAGGTGAAAGAATATCTCCGCTCGCGCGGTGTGGAGGTCAGGCTATGAACATGGATATGATTAAATTCGATCAGCAGGGCCTTGTGCCGGCGGTCGTCCAGGACGCCGCCTCGGGCGCGGTGCTGATGCTGGCGTATATGAACGCGGCGTCGCTGGCCAAGACGCTGGAAACAGGGGTGACCTGGTTTTACAGCCGCAGCCGGCAGGCGCTGTGGCAGAAGGGCGAGACCTCGGGGCATGTTCAGAAGGTACGCGAGGTTTACTACGACTGCGACGGCGATACGCTGCTGGTCAAGGTGGACCAGCAGGGCGCCGCGTGCCATGAGGGCACATTTTCCTGCTTCAGCCGCCGCCTGGATGGGGCCGAGACTGAGCGGGACACGTCAGCGGCCGCCGATTATCAGCCGGCGATGACGGTGTTGTACGATCTCTATAACGTTATCAACGACCGCAAGAAGAACCCCAAGGAGGGCTCCTACACTAACTACCTGTTCGCTAAGGGACGGGACAAAATCCTCAAAAAGGTGGGCGAGGAGGCGGCGGAGACGATCATCGCCTCGAAGAACGACGACAAGCAGGAAATCCTCTACGAGATGGCCGATCTGTGGTACCACTGCCTTGTGCTACTGGCCCACCACGACATCACGCCGACAGAACTCTTCGCCGAGCTCAAGAGCCGGCGGAAATGAAACGGATTTTTTGGACGAAAAGCGGTTGAGGGAGAAATCCCTCAACCGCTTTTCGTTATATAGCTGATGGCTTCGCTGAGCCAGGTTACAGGGCGAACGGCGTGTCCCACAGGCGCAGTTTGGTGCCGAAACCGCCTTCCAGCGCTCGCTTGTAGATTGCGGATCCCAGGGCGACGTCCTGAATCCCCAGGCCGACGGTGTTGAAATAGACGGTTTCTTTGTCGCTTGCGCGGCCAGGTTTCGCGCCGGCAATGATGGCGCCGATTTCGGCTGATACCGCCGAATCGTCGATCATGCCTTGAGCGTGCATGATGGCGAGGCTCTCCACGCCGCGGTGCTTGATCTGCTCCCAGTCGTCGACCACTCTTTTGTCCATTTTCATTATCGCGTCGAATTCGCACTCGTGGCTGCCTACGTGCGAATAGAACAGACCCGGGACGACCCAGTCGCTTTTGATTATCGGTGTGGAGGTCGATGTTGCCGTTACGTAGATGTCGGCCCCTTCGAGCGCCGCCCAGGCTGAATTGGCGGGGATGACGGCGCGCTTGGTCTGCGCGGACATGTCTTTCGCGAATTGCTGGCGTCGTTCGGGAACGGGGTCGAAGATGCGGATTTCTTCGATTGCCGGCAACACTTGCAGTAAGGCGGTGAGCTGCGTGCGATTCTGCACTCCTGCCCCGATCAGGCCGAGTATTTTGGCGTCCGGACGGGCGAGATATTTTGCCGCGACGCCGGTATTGGCGCCGGTGCGGACGGCGCTGATGACCGTTCCGTCCATGACCGCAATCGGCACGAGCGTTTCCGGGTCGTTGAGGATAATGACCGCCGACGCTCTGGGCAGGCCATGACGGAACGGATTTTGCGGGCAACTGGCGATCCATTTGATGCCGACGGCCTCGATGTCGCCGCCGATCGAGCCCGGCATGGCGTTGATGCGCCCGCGGGTCCATTCGCTGTCCCCATCGCCCCAGCGCAGGACGCATTTCCCGGGCAGCACGTAATTTTTCCGATGATGTTCGAGGTACACCTGTTCCATCAGGGGTACGGCGATGCTCATATCCATTGCCCCCGCCCTGATTACGTCCTCTTGGGACAGGAACAGGATGTCGCATTGTTTGGCGTTCATACTTTTTTCCTCCCGTCAGCTATAGTGTCATCGTCAACCTATCTGTATGCTCCCGGATGCGGTCGGAACCAGCCGCACAGATAAGCCAGGCCCATCAGTGCCACCGCTAGGGCGGCCGAGGCGCCGATAACGGCAAGAGCTCCCAGTTCGTGCACGAAGATCGGCACGACCGCGGTCACAAGACCGCCGCCGACGAACGGACTGAAAAACGGACGTTCGAAGGCGAAGGCTTTCGGCGCCGCGGTTTTGAGGTCGGGGTCGACGACCCGCAGCAGCATCAGACCGACCGCCAGCACACCGCATAAAGCGCCGTATTCGGCAATCCCTCTTTCAAACCAGGAATCCGGGAAGATTCGCGGGGCCAAATACCAGGTCACGATATGCATCAGAACGAGCGCTCCGGCCATGAGGATAAGCAGCGGAATGGCGTATTTTATTACCACCGGGACCTTGATCGAGGCTACCGCGGCTACGACCAGGAAATCGAGCGCAGTACCCTGGATGCGTTCAACCACCTGGCGGTTGATGAGGCCGTCGGTTTTCGTTATATTGGCGACCAGTTGGATGATAACGCCCCCGATCATTGCCAGGGGGAAGAGCGGCACGGAGTTGAACTTCGGATGCAATGCGGTTAGGCCTTGAAGCATATACCAACCGATTATCACCGAGATTCCGATCAGGCCCAGGTGAAGGGCGAACGGCTCGATCGAGTCGGTCGTGATCCGGCTCTTGGCGATGACTTTTTCCTGGTCCGGAGGCAGAATGCCGGACAGGTTGCCAGTCTTTATCTGGTCGGGGGATTCGAGGACGGAAGTATAGCCTTTGCGCACCGCAATGTTGATGTATATCATGCCGACGATAATACCGACCACCAGGCCGACGGTCGCCGACGTAAGCCCCAGATCCCCGCCTTCGGGAAAACCGAGGTTTTTGAAGACGACCGCCATGCCGCCGGCGGTGCCGTGACCGCCGACCCAGCCGATTTCGATTATCGTGCCGACAAAGGCGGGGATATTCCAGATCGGCTGAATAATAAAATAGGTTAGGCCGATACCGACGATCCATTGACAGGCGACTACAAACCATGAGTATACCAATTGCGGTCCAGCGTATTGCCAGATTTGTTTGACCGACGGTACTATCGTGCCGAGAAATACGCAGGCGAACACGATGTCGATCAGCCGTCCCGGCAAAATGCTCCAAGTATTCATCATTGCGACAGGAATCAGTTTTACCCCGAACGGTCCGAGGGCAAGCCCAAGGAAGCCGGCAATGAGAGCCGCCGGGAAATAAAGACGCTGGAACAGGGTTATTTTGGCCCGGAGGATTTTACCGACAAATAACAGACCACCAAGGTAAGATACGTACAGCATCAGATTGAGCAGGTCAGCACCCTTCATTTTGTATACACCTCTTTTCTCTTCTTATCGTCCGATGTCGATGGCGTAATTTTCCGGCAGCCCTCCTTTTGTGCGGTTTTATTTATTGACCAGAGTTTGGATATCTTCAACTGTCATGTTTGCCAGACCCAGTCTTTCGAGATTTCTGCCTGTTTGGCGATAGTCTTTCCCCCGCATCACGCAGGCCAGGCTGATTATGGAATTCGTGAACGGGGCGGGTATCCCGCAAAGATTTGCTAAGGCGGCAAGCGGGACCAGTCCGGTCGGCACATCTTCGTCCAAGTAGCGGACTGCAATGGATTTGGGGGCAACGAGATCTTGGTAGGCCGAGTTTTTCTGTATCGCATCGTACAGGCAGGAGGCGGAGATGCCGTATGCCTGTCTGAGCCACTGAAGGGCGGACGGTACCGGTTTGCCGAGACTTTCCGCAATCCGTACACGTTCGGAGTCGATCTCTTCCAGTATTTTTGCTACCGACGGGGAAATGCCATGGATGTAATATTTGAAAGGTTCAGGGGATGTTTCGATTCTCGCGGCGTTTAAAATTGTCGGTGCAGGGTGAAAGATGGATCCGATATTGCTCAGGCTTGTTTCCAGAACATTTTCGGCCGCCGCGAACTGGGGGAAGAACGGTTTCAGCTTGTCAATTACACCACCTACGGCTTTTTGGGGCAGAGTGGCAATCGTTACCCGACGCTTGGTACCCATGATAGCCACCTTGTTGGGGGGGTACCTTCGGCAGGCGAACAGCAATGTTTGGGCTTCGCCGACGATGACCCGCCGTTCGGGGATAAGGGTATCGAACACCTGCTTTAATTCGAGGGCGCCGCCTGTTCTTCCGGGATGAAGAAGGACGGTGGCTCCTTGGTCGATGAAGGGTGCCAAAGAGGTCGCTATAGAGCGGTGGGTGTGGGCCGGCGTGACAACGAAGATGATGTCGGCGCCGGCGACCGCTCTGTCGAGGTCTGGACAAACTTCGCCGATTGACACCGTCGATGACCGGCCGGAATCGATTACCTCAATCGAGCCCATGGCCGCAAGATCGGCCATGATGGCCGGATCGCTGTCATGGATACGCACATGCGCGCCGCGGAGGGAAAGGCAGCCGGCGAAGGCCATACCGCCGTTGCCGGCGCCGATTACAGCAAACTTTGCATCAACCATATAACCAGTCTCCCTTGTAAAAAAGAGTCGTTATGTAGCGATTGCTACTTTTATCACGATGCAAGAAGTGGTCTATTCTTTTTTCATACTATTCTGCCTGTCGCGGGAAAATCCTCCCGAAAAAATAAAAAAAACCGGGTTGTCCCGGTCTGGTCGTGTACCGTTATTTCTCAAATATGTGGAAGTTTTTGAAGTCTTCTTCGATCAATTCCAGCTCTTTGCGGACGCTGTCCGCATAGCGCACCGACAGGTAGGACAATAGGGCGTCGACAAGGGCTACGGCGGCGAGGGCGGAGTGGTTGTAATGGGTCGAGGTGGCCGGAATGTAGAAAGATTGGTGGCTAAGCGCCCCGATGGGAGATGCGGCGGAGTCGGTAACGCCAATCACGCGGGCGCCCAACTGATAGGCCTTCCTGGTGGCTTCGATAGCGAGACGAGTGTAGCGCGGGAAGACTATGGCGACAAGAACGTCGCGGGCCGACAGGGCTTTCATCTTCTCAAGGAGGTTGTAGTCGTCGGCCTGGATAATCACGTTGGGGCGAACCATTGAGAGGTTGAAGCCCAAATAGGCGGCGATAGCGCTCGAGGAACGCATCCCCAGGATAAAGACGCGTTCTGCCTGCATTACGGAGTCTGCGGCGCGGCATAATTCCTCTTCCGACGTAGCTGTGTACAAGGTCCGGAGATTTCCGGCCAACTGCCTGAATACCCGGTCCTTCGTGTTCAGTTTTCCTTGTTCGGCGCCTTTGCCGTAGCGTTTGGTTACGCGGTCGAGGCGGCCAACCGAGGAAACGCGCTGCTGTATAATGTCACGCAGATGACCCTGAAGTTCCGGGAAGCCGGCAAAACCAAGAGCGCAGGCGGTTCGGATGATTGTCGCCTGACTGAGATCAAGTTGGCGTGCAATCGCGGTCGACGATTCATATGCGACACGTTCCCAGTTATCCACGATGTGTTGGGCAACTTTCCTCTGACTGCGCGGCAGAGAAGCGATTTTTCCGCGAATGTCGTCAAAGAGGTTCATATGGCACCCTCCTGCTGAACCAGGCGTGAATCGGCCTTCTGGCATAAAAATTGCCGTATTAAGCCTGCTTTTCAACTATTTCGACAACAAACCGGCAAATCCCCTATCTGACGAGAAAAAGAAAACGGAAAAACTGTCGTTGCGGCGCTGGTTCCGACAAAGCGCTTAAAGCCGTCTGGCGTATTCTTTCTCCAGTTCGTCCCACCGGTTGAAGAAGTTGTACTGGAAGCGACCGGGGTGGAAGGGGTCGAGCAGGTCGGACTGGCCGGTTATTTGGGGGAAGTTGGTTTTTTCCACGTTTTTCCCTCCCGTAAAGCGTATTTTCGTTAGTGTTTACCCGGCAGGGGGCGGACTATCCGGCGGCGAGGCTAGGAAGCTTAATTCCTTGTAGTGCCGAAGCTGGTCGTCGAAAGACATCCGGTTGAGGCCGCTGGGGTTGGGCACGACGAAGTCGGTCACCCCCGACACGACCCTGCCGCGCTGGAGCCCGCAGGCGACACCCTTTTGGACGGCGAACTCGCGGTAGACGCCGATGCCGGCGTAGCAGGCGATCCGCGGCCGGTAGAGGGTGAGCTTGTCGATGAGCGCCATGCGACCAAGGCGATATTCCTCGTGGGTTATTTCCGCCGCGGCTTTTGTAGGGCGAGGTACGATGTTGGTGATGCCAAAGCCAAAGGACAGCAATTCGTCGTCTTCTTCCGGCCTGAGCTGCCGGGGGGTAAGGCCGGCGGCGTGCAGCAGTTTCCAGAAGCGGTTGGAGTGGCCGGCGAAGTGGTGGCCGGTTTCGGCCGAGCGGATGCCGGGGTTGAAGCCGATGAATAGGACGGTGAGGGCAGGACGGATAATGTCGCGGACTTCTTGCACTATATCATCTCCTTGGCAGGATTGGCGCGTGCCGGGCGGGAATTTATCCGGTAACGGCGGCCCCTCTTCGAGCGGGACGCAAAAGGAGGCGTATGTATGAACGGCCAGGTAGTCATCAGCGTACCGGCAGCCAAAAGGCTGATCGCCCTTGCGGTCTGGGGGATGCCCGATGTGCGGGCGGCAAGGGAACGGGGGAAGATCGTGCTGAAGGCGGGGACGACCGTGGCTGCGCTGGCCGAACTCTTCGGCGTGGCGCCGCTCCGCATCGGCGGCCGGATTACCCCGGACGGGGCGCGGACCGCGAAAGTGCTGGTGGAGGCGCCGCATTACGCGCTGGTCGAGGGCGGCCGGTGGCGGTGTATAGACGACTGCCTGGACGAGGAGCTTGCGGCGCTGGGGCCCGACGATGTGTTTATCACCGGCGCCAACGCCCTGGATATGCACGGGACTGCCGGGCTGATGGCCGGGCTTGCCGGCGGCGGCGCGGCCGGCAAAGCGCTGAGTATGGTTTATTCGGAAGGGATACGGACGATAATCGCCGTCGGGCTGGAGAAGCTAATACCGGGATCGATAGCCGATGTCAGCCGCAAGGCTGGCCGCAGGCGGATCGACAAGGCGATGGGAATGGCTGTGGGCCTGCTGCCGCTGTTCGGCAAGGTTGTTACCGAGCGGGATGCGCTGGAAATGCTGACCGGCGCGGCGGTGACGGTGATCGGCGCCGGGGGTCTGTGCGGCGCGGAGGGGGCGACGACGATGCTGGTGGAGGGAACGGGCGAGCAGGTGGACAAAGCTTTCGCCTTGGTCAAGGCCCAGGCGGGCCGGCCGACGGCCGGCGCTGTCGAGAGCCTCGTGTCCTGCGACGAGGGGGGCTATTATTGCGCCAGGCACGCCGGCTGCATCTACCGGCGGGGGAAGGGCGATGAATGAACTGGCTGCCGCCGCCTGGGCGACGGCGGATATAATGAAGAGCGTGCTGCCGTCCCTGTATATCGGCTTGCTCTTCGCCGGCCTGTTTGCCAATCGCGGCGTCGTGATAGGTGGCCGACGGCTGCTGCCCGCGGTGGCCCGGCTGACCGGCCTGCCGCCGGCCTGTGCGCTGTCGGTGGTGCTGGCGGCCGGCGACCGGACCGCGGGCATGGCGGCGGTGGCGTTGGCGAGGGAGCGGACGGGGCTGTCGGACGGGGAGGTGATCGCCGCCAATTTGGTGGCGAAGGCGCCGGCGGTGGTGCAATTTTTTGTGTTCTCTTTTATTCCCATCATGGCGGCGCTTTATCCGCCGGGTGTGGCCATAAGGTTTCTCACCGTTTATTTCGCGTCCTTCGTGATAATATCGTTGATTGGCATTGTTTACGCGCGCCTGCTGAGCGGCGGCCGGCCGGGCAACTGCCCGGCGCCGGCGGATAAACCGGTCATGGGCTGGCCGGCCGCGGTGCGGGCGGCGGTGGCGGGAAGCTGGCGGCCGTTCGTGAGTATGACCGCCTGGATGGCCTCTATGTCGTACGTGGCGATGGTTTTCATTAAGACCGGCTATCTGCAGCGTCTCGCCGATTATCTGCCGCTTCTCGCCCGCTTGGGGCTGGACGCCGGCCTGCTGCCCCTTGCCGGCACCGGGCTTGTCAGCATGATCGGCGGCGTCGCGGCTGTGGGAGCGGCGCTCCGCGACGGGGCGGTGCCGGCGGCGGCTGTTGTGCCGCTGCTGCTGACAGTTTCCCTGCTGCATAATTTCTACGACTTGTTCGCTTCGTCCCTGCCCCGGGCTATAGGCGTTTTCGGCCGGCGGCTGGGAGTGAGGGTGGCGGCGGCAGGTTTTGCGGTTACCCAGGCGGTGATGCTGCTGATGCTGGTGCTGACAATTGAGGGCATTGTATGAATGAACCCTTGCCATGAGGCAAGGGTTTTATCGTTGTTCGCCTGCTTCCTGTTTGCCGCGCGACAGCACCACCATGGCTGCGCCGGCGAGCACGGCGACTCCGCCGGCCAACTGAAGGGCGGTGAAGCGGTCGCCGAACAGGAGGGCGGAAAAGGCAAAGGTGAGAAGCGGTTCGAGCATGCTGAGGATGGAGGAGCGGGTGGGGCCGATGAGCTCCAGGCCGCGGAAGAGGGTGAGCATGGCCATGATGGTGGCGAAAGCGACGATGCCGGCCACCGCCAGCCAGGCGGCAGGGGAGAGGGCGAAGTTCAACGCCCCGCCGGCCGTGCCGGCGGTCAGCAGCGAAAGGGCGGCGAAGCTGGCGACGAAGGCGGTGGTGACGGTCGGCGACAATTCCCTGACAACCCTGGCGCCGAGCACGAGGTAAACAGAATATACGACAGCCGCCCCGAGAGCCATAAGGATGCCGGTGATGTCGACCGCCGACGGGGAAGCGCCGAGGACGAAGACAAGTCCTGTCATTGCGAAGGTGATGGCCAGCAGGTTGTCGCGGGTGAGTTTTTCTTTGTCGACGATGCTGGCGAGAATGGCGACGATTATCGGGAAGGTGTAGAGGAGAAGGGAGGTAAGGGAAGCGGGGATGTAGCGCAGCGACCCGAAAAAGAGGGAGGACTGGGCGGAGTAAAGGACGCCGCCGAGCGCGAACAGCAGGGCGAGCTGGCGGCGTGATACCGCGACAGGCTGCTTTTTTAGGGCGAGGTACGCGAACAGAAAGAGGGCGGCGAAGGAAAAGCGCAGGAAGAGGATTGTCAGGACGTTTGCGCCTTCGCGGTACGCGAAGATAGCGAAGATCGGCAGCAGGCTGAAGCCCAGGGCGGAGAGGAATACGAGGGCGACGCCTTTGTAGTACTGGTTCAAAACCTGGCCTCCTTTATAACTTGCCTCGTTGCTCCGCTATCCGTTTCAGCTGCTCCAGCTTATCCCTTGGCGGGATGCGGATCAGATCGCGGCGGACAAGAGTTATCGCCCCTTGCGGGCAGCTTTTGACACACACGCCGCAGCCCAGGCAGCGGCCGGGGTCGATGGCGGCGGACGGCTCGGCGGGCGTTGCCGCCTTGACGTGGCAGCGGCGGGCGCAAAGGCCGCAGGCGGTGCATTTTGCGGTGTCGATGACAGCGACGAAATTGCTGGGATGGACGGACAGGATGCCCTGTTCGTTGACGGTGCGGAGCACGCCGCAGCAGCAGCCGCAACAGTGGCAGACGAAGGCGGGCCTGTTGGCGACATTGTCGGCGAGGTGGACGAGGCCAAGGGCTTCGGTGCGGTCGAGGACGCGCAGCAGTTCGTCGACGCCGGCCGGGCGGGCGAAGCCGCGCCTGACGAGCCATTCGGCGGCGGGGCCGAGCGAGGTGCAGACATCGTCGACCGGGGCGCTGCAGGCGACGCCGCGGTGGTGGGCCTGGTGGCGGCAGTAGCACATCGACAGGGCTCCCGAGCCGGCGGCGCGGATCATCGCCGACGCTTTCTCGTAGTCGAGCACTTCGGTGGTGATGTCGGCCGGTATCGCGCTCTCGTACGCCCAGGTCTGGAATACCTTGGTGTCGGCGCCGAAGAATTCCTCGGCGACGCCCCGTTCGTGGTGGTAGCGTTCGAATAGTCCGGCAAGTTCGCTCAGGGGCAGGGGGCCGCCGGTGCGCATGAAGGTGTATTCGAAGAAGCCGACGACAAGGGGCGAAAGGGAGTAGAGAACTTTGTCGCGGCGCGGGATGTCGACGACGAGGCCTTTGGACGCCATGTTTTCGAGGAGGGGTGCGAGCTCGGTTTCCGGAAGGCCGGTCAGGGCCGCCAGCTTATCGATGGTGGTGAACCCTTGCGGAAACCGGCTGCCGACGGTCGCCTCCTTCTCGGTGTACATGATGTGGAGGATGCGCATGAGGGTTTCGTTATGAGGCGCGCCGACGGGGTTTTTGTCGAGGCGGGCGGCGAGCGCCCCGAAGACGTCGACTTTGCCGTTGCCCAGATGGCCCATGTGGCCACCTCCTTCTATTTTATGCGGCCGATGGAAAGGTGGAGGCGGTAGTTGCCGTGGCGGAGGACTTTTTCGAGCAGGGTGTTGAGATCCTCGTGGGCGGCGAGTTCGGCCCTTAGCCAGTAGCAGCCGTCGCCGCTCACCCGGTGGGCGGCGGTGATGGACTGTTCGCCTTCAAGGAAGCGGTGGAAGGCGCCGTGGTCGGCGCTGGCCATGAATACGGTGATGAAGGCTGTCAGCGGCTTGCCGAGTTTGGCTGCGTCGACGCCGGCGGAGTACCCGGTGATGACGCCCGCTTCTTCCAGGGCTTTGACCCGTGCGGCGACAGCCTGGCCGGTGAGGTGGACAGCAGCGCCGATATCCTTCCACTGGCGGCGGGAGTTTTCCTGAAGGAGTTTGATGATGGCCAGATCGGTTTCGTCAATCATGGGCAGCCAAATCCTTTCCCGGTGTAATCAAACCAGGGCCAATTCTTTCACCGCGCTATCGTTTTTTGGCGCGGTGTTGTTTACAATAGAGGGAGAGACTGATTGGGAGGCTGATGATGTGGAAATACGCCTGCTGAGGCACGCGACATTTTTTCTGACCGTGGGCGGGGTGAGGCTGCTCGTCGACCCGGTCCTCAGTCCGGCCGGGGCTATGCCGCCTATTGACAATTCCCCGAACCCCCTCCGGAATCCTCTTGTCGGGCTGCCGATAAATGAAAGCGAATTGGCGGCGGTGGACGGCATACTGTGCACCCATACCCACCGCGACCATTTCGATGCCGCAGCGGCCGAGCGGCTGCCCAAGGATTTGCCGGTGTTCTGCCAGCCGGCCGACGAGGCCAAGCTGCGCGGATTCGGCTTTTCGCAGGTGACCGCCGTCCGCGATAAGGCTGAATGGCGGGGCGTGTCCCTGGTCAGGACGGGCGGCCGGCACGGCAGCGGCGAGTTGGCCGAGAAGATGGGGCCGGTGTCGGGCTATGTGCTCCGCAGTCCCGGCGAACCTGTGCTGTACATCGCCGGCGACACTGTGTGGTGCCCGGAGGTGGCTGCGGCGCTGGAAGAGCACCGTCCGGACGCGGTCGTGCTGTATGCCGGGGCGGCGCAGTTTCTCAGCGGCGGGCCGATAACGATGGATACCGCCGACATCGCGGCGGTGTGCGCGGCGGCCCCGGCGGCACGGGTGGCGGTGGTCCATATGGAGGCCTTCAACCATTGCCTGCTCACCCGGCCCCTCCTGCAGACCTTCCTTGACGGCGAAGGGCTTGCGGGGCGGGTGGCGGCGCCGGCTGACGGCGAAACGGTGAAACTGTAAAAGGATTCTGGTTGAATCGGGAGAATACCTGACTTATAATTAAGCCAGGTATTTTTTTGTTTGCCATAATAGTTTCACAGGAGACGAATGATGCTCAAATCTAGCAAAGTGCGGTTGATTCTGTTATTGATGGTTCTCGGCGCCCTCGTTTTTTATCTAAATTCGCCGGACAAAAAGACCAAGGAGACGGTGGCACCCAAACAGCTTTATTCGCTCGAAAAAACCGGCGCCGGTGCGGTGGCCGATTATACGGCAACCGCCCAACGGATCCACGCCGCCGTGGACAACAGCCTGGCCGGGGCCAAGCTCGACTCCCGCAAGGTGCAGGAAGGCCGGCGCGAGTCGCCCCGTACGGCGGTGGAGGGCACCATCCGCTGGCACGCCCGCCAGCTGCTGCTGGCCGCCGATACTCAGCCGGACGCCGTGAAGCAGGCGTTGGCCGCCCAACTGCTCAACACCGGCGGCGAGGTGCTGGAAACCCATACAGACAATTACCAGGGCCAGCCGGCGACGAGGGTGGACGTCGGCATCCGCGACAAGCTCGCCGGCGAGCCGCTTACCCTCATTACCGACCGGATTTTCATTCCGCTGCCGGGGAAAAAAGGCGAGCCGCCGGTGGTGAAGCCGCTCGGCCATGGCAACCTGGCGCTCCTCATCGACGACTTCGGCTACAGCGCCGAGACGATTTCCTCCTTCGCCGCGATGCCCCGCCCGGTGACTTTTGCGGTCCTGCCTTACCGGCCCCATAGCGGCGAGGCGGCGTCACGGGCACTAAGCGCCGGCCACCAGGTGATGCTCCACCTGCCGATGGAACCGCTGGCGGCGTCCGAACAGTCGGAGGCGAGCACGATCACGGTGGCGATGAGCGACCAGGAGATTCGCGACATGACGGCGAAGGCCATCAAGGCCGTGCCGGGAATAATCGGCGTGAATAACCACCAGGGCTCCAGGGCTACCGGCGACCGCCGGGTGATGAAGGCGGTGCTGGGCGTTCTCAAGGCCAATAACCTCTTCTTCGTCGACAGCCGCACCAGCGGCCAGTCGATTGCTTACGAGGCGGCCCGCCAGGCAGGGCTGCGCGCCGGGGTTAACGAGGTCTTCCTCGACGGCAGGAACGAGGTCGAGTATATCAAGGGCCAGCTGAGGACAGCGGCCCGCCTGGCGATCAGGGACGGCAACGCGATCGCCATCGGCCACGCCCGGCCGGCCACGGCCATCGCCGTGCGCGAGATGATCCCCGAGCTGGAGGCCACAGGCATAAAGTTCGTGTATGTCTCGCAACTTGTGAGGTAATCGCAAGACCCCCCGAGATTCGGGGGGTCGCTTTTGTTTAGATGTACTTTTTCACGAAGCGGCTGATGCGGGTCAGAGCTTCGGAGAGGTTGGCGGTCGAGGAGGCGTACGAGCAGCGTACGAAGCCTTCGCCGCTTTCGCCGAAGGCGTCGCCCGGCACAAGGGCCACCTTCTCGGCTTTGAGGAGTTCCTCGGCGAAGGCGAGGGAACTAAGGCCCGTCTGTTTTATGGCGGGGAAGATGTAGAAGGCGCCCTTGGGCTCGAAGCAGTCGAGACCGATGGTTTTGAGGCCGTCGATCATCAGGCGGCGGCGGCGGTTATATTCCTCGACCATCTTGAGCATGTTGCACTGGCCGTGCCTGAGCGCCTCGATCGCCGCCACCTGGGCGGTTATAGGGGCGCAAAGCATGGTGTACTGGTGGATTTTGGTCATCGCGCCGATGAAGTCGGCGTTGGAGAGGGCGTAGCCGATCCGCCAGCCGGTCATGGCGTAGGCTTTGGAGAAGCCATTGAGGAGGATGGTACGGTCGCGCATGCCGGGCAGCGAGGCGAAGCAGGTGTGGGTGCCGTCGTAGGTGAGGCTGGCGTAAATTTCATCCGAGATGACGATGAGGTCGTGTTTGAGCGCGAAAGCGGCGATAGCCTCCAGCTCGGCTTTGGACATGATCGCGCCGGTGGGGTTGTTGGGATAGCCGATCAGCAGCGCTTTGGTGCGGGGGGTGACGAGTTCTTCTAGTTGGGCGACGGTCACCCGGAAGCAGTCCGCCATTTTCGTCGGCACCGTGACCGGTACGCCGCCGGCGAGGGAAACGCAGGCTTTGTAGGAGACATAGCACGGTTCGGGCACCAGTACTTCGTCGCCGGGGCTGAGGATGGCCCGCATCGCCAGGTCGAGCGCCTCGCTCACGCCGACCGTGACCAACGCTTCTTTGCGGGGGTCGTAAGTCACCCCGTAACTGGCGGCGCAGTTTTTGACGATTTCCTCGCGGAGCTCGAGCAGGCCGTAGTTCGAGGTGTAGGCGGTGTAGCCCTGCTGGAGGCCGTAGACGCAGCTTTCGCGGATATGCCAGGGGGTGACGAAGTCGGGTTCGCCCACTCCGAGGGAAACGACGCCTTTGGTTTCGGCGACGATGTCGAAGAAACGGCGGATGCCGGAGGGGGGGATGGCCCGGACGGTGGGTGAGACGCGGTCGGCCCAGGTCATGGCGACACCACCAGCCTGCGGTCTTCTTCCTCATCCTCGAGGATGACGCCCGCCTCTTTGTACTGTTTGAGCATGAAGTGGGTGGTTGTGCCGATGACGCCTTCGATGGTCGACAGCTTGGTGGAGACGAACTGGGCGGCTTCTTTCAGGGTTTTGGCCTCGACGATGACGAGGAGGTCGTAGGCGCCTGACATGAGGTAGAGGCTGCGCACCTCGGGGAACCGGTAGATGCGTTCGGCGATGGCGTCGAAGCCGACTTCCCGCTGGGGGGTGATCCTGACCTCGATGATGGCGGTTACCCGGTCGGCGCCGGCCTTCTCCCAGTTGACGATCGTCTGGTATTTGACGATGGTTTTATCGGCCTCGTACTGATTTATCAGGGCGGCGATTTCTTCCTGCGGCTTGTCGAGCATGACGGCCAGCTGTGCAACCGTAAGGGTGTGGTCTTTTTCGAGGAGTTCCAGTAATTCGCGCATGAAAATCCACCTCTCAATAATATTCATTTTAGCCTTGCAGCAGATGCCCCTCCTAGGCGACCGAAGATACAAAAAAACCCGTCCTTATACAAGGACGGGTTTTATTATCCCGCGGTACCACCTAGATTAGCCGCTGTGCGGCTCGCCTCTGCCCAGTAACGCCGGGGACGCGGTTGGGCTTACTGTGCTTCGGCCCACGGCTCGCGGGGGGCTTTCCGGAACGCTTTTCCTGCCGGCTCCCACCTACCCCGGCTCTCTTGGAGGATGCGGCGTCCGTACTTTCCCGCTCATCGCCTTTGCAATGTAGATTTGCTACTTATGATAGCATGAATAGGATTGGGACGCAAGCGAAAAAATTCAGACAACGGGGTTGCGGTCATTTGTTCCAGAAGGCGCGGTGCATCGCCTGCAACTCCGCCCTCGGCGGGGTCTGGGGCCAGAGCTCGGTTGCCGGGCTTTCGCGCATGGCGGCGGCCAGGTGGCGGAATGCGTGTTTGTTGGTCCGCTCCCAGCCGCGGATGAGTTCTTTCACTTCCTGGCGCTTGGTTTTGCCGTCGAGGGGACAGGGGCTGGGGATGGGGGTGAAGCCGTGCAGGCGTGGCGTGGCGCGCAGTTCCTTCTCGCGGAAAAAGATGAGCGGCCGGATGACGGTGAGGCCGGTGCGGTCGAGCTGGGTTTTGGGAAGGAAGGTTTTGAGCTGGCCGGTATAGAGCATGCCCATGACGAAGGTTTCGACGGCGTCGTCGTGGTGGTGGGCATAAGCGATTTTGTTAAAGCCGTTTTGGACGGCGAAGCTGTTGATAAAGGCCCGCCTGAAGTACGAGCAGACGAAGCAGGGGTCTTTGCCGCCGCCTTTGGCGATGGCGCCGGCGATATCGGCCTTGAGGGCGTGGTGAGGCACGCCAAGGCTGGCACAGAACGCCGTCAGCGGCGTCGGGTCGAAGTCGGCGGTGAACTGGGGGTCAAGGGTGACGGCGGCCAGTTCGAAGGGCCGGGGGGAAAAGTCGCGGATGGCGGCCAGCGCGTAGGTGAGGAAGACGCTGTCCTTGCCGCCGGAGAGGCCGACGAGGATCCTGTCGCCGTCTGTGAGGAGGTCGAATTCGAGGATGGCCCGCCAGAGGCGGGAGTAATATTTTTGCGGCATCTTTGCTGTCATATCCGGCCTCGCGTAAAGGTTTTTCTTTATTATAGCGTGGCCGAATCGCCAGCGTCAATTTGGCGCTTCGCCGGCGGCCGGGTTCAACAGCTTGCCGCCGAAGGAAGCAAGCTTCGGCTTGGCGCCGCCTGGGGGGCGGCCGAACTCAGTCATGTATTTCCAGTAGCGTTTGGGCATATGACTCATGCGGCATTCGGGGTTGTACCGTTCGCGGATGGCAATGGTGTCGTAGAACAGCTGCCAGAGCTCGCGATAGGATTGCTCGTCTTCGTCGATTTCCGGCAGCTCAAGGTCGGCGATGGGGACGACCCTCGCCTGGTACGGCTGGTACAGCAGGCCCATGCCGTGGGTTTTATCGACAATCAGGAAGCGTTCTTCGGGATAGCGCTCGCAGAAGTGCTGCGTGAGCAGCGGGAGGACGTAGTTTTTCGGCGCGACTTCGCCGACAAGGACGCCATTGCATACGGAAAACCGCAGGAAGCCTTTCAGCAGATGGCTTTCCCGGTTCAGGTGGTTGACAGCCTTGAAAAGTTTGTTCACAACCTCGTCGGTGAGCATGTTCATTATCTGGGGGCCGTGCTGGTAACCGCGGCGCAGGAAGAGCAGGATGTACAATTCTTTTTGCGGCAGGCAGGTCAGGAAAGCGTGTTTTACGAAATTCAGGGCCGCCGAACCGAGCTTTTTCGGGATGGAGGCCAGTACCCTGCTTGACTTTTGCGGATCGGTCGGGATCGATTTGCCGGAAAAGAGCTGGGGAGCGGCGGAATCCATGAGGATGTCGATGGGTATCTCTTGCTTATCGTAGCTTTCGAAGACGCAGCACATCAGCCCGTCGAAGCTGCCGTCATAATAGTAGGTTAGGTCCGCCTGCGCCTGCATGTTCGTACATCCTCCCAGGGTAAAAATTAATCGGCGGTTGGTCGAAAAGGGAAAGCTGTTGCCGCGAGAAATCGAAGCGGTATTGCTCCAGTGTTTTTGCGGACAGCAGGGAGCGTAGTGCATTATTCTCGGTTATTTTTATGCCGTCGGCCGTTTTTCCGCTGCAGGTGATAAAAAACCGGGCCCGTTTGAGGACAACTCCGAGATGTTTCAGGCCTTCGATTCGGAGGGCGCATGTCCGGCGGGCCGCGATAATCCGTTTGGCGCTCGTTACGCCGATCCCCGGTACACGCAGCAAGTCGCGGTAAGCGGCGCGGTTGACGTCTACCGGGAAAAACTGCAGGTTGTTGAGCGCCCAGGTGCATTTGGGATCGAGGTAAGGGTTGAAATTTTGGTGCTGTTCGTCGAGAAGCTCGCCGGCGGCGAAATCGTAGTACCTGAGTAGCCAATCAGCCTGATAGAGCCGGTGTTCGCGCCACAGCTGCGGCTTGGTATCCGGGGCGGGCAGGAGACTGTCTGCGGCTACCGGGGTGTAGGCGGAGAAAAAGACGCGCTTTAGCCGGTATTTCTTGTAGAGGCCTTCCGTTAAATTCAATATCTGATAATCCGTATCAGGTGTTGCGCCGATAATCATCTGCGTGCTCTGGCCGGCTGGCGCGAACTTGGGCGAATGCCGGTATTTCACGACGTCGCGCGAGTTTTCCTGGATGCTTTTCTGAATATGGCTCATGGGCGAAAAAATGGCATGTTTTGATTTGTCCGGAGCTAAAAGACGCAGACTGTCCTGGGACGGCAGCTCGATATTTACGCTCATCCGGTCCGCGAGCATGCCGAGGCGGGTGAGGAGCGTGTTGTCGGCTCCGGGGATGGCTTTGGCGTGGATGTAGCCGGAAAAACGATAATCTTCGCGCAGGATGCGCAAGGCTTCGATCATTTGCTCACAGGTGTAGTCGGGGCTCCTCAGCACCCCGGAGCTGAGAAACAGGCCCTCGATGTAATTGCGCCGATAAAAATTTATGGTCAGTTCCGCAAGTTCACGGGGGGAGAACGCGGCCCGCGGCGTGTCGTTGGAGCGCCGGTTGACGCAGTATTTGCAGTCATAGACACAGACGTTGGTAAGCAGCACCTTCAGCAGCGAGATGCAGCGGCCGTCAGCCGAAAAACTATGACAGATACCGCAGGCAGCCGCGCTGCCGATACCGCCGGCAGAGGCCTTTTTATCCACTCCGCTCGAGGTACAGGCGACATCATACTTGGCCGCGTCGGTGAGAATCTTCAGCTTTTCGAAAACATCCAAGTGACCACGTCCTTTCCGCTCAGATGCCACAGAATGCTCTTCTCTTATTATAATTCACGGAACATTAGTTTGGCAAACATTTGTTCGAGGGACGGGCGCTGATTTACTTGGTCCGGCTGTGCTATAATATGGGTAAGGATGCAGTGCCAAGGAGGTTCTTATGGCCAAGCCGCTGTATGTCATCGGTCACCGCAACCCTGACACGGACTCGATCTGTTCGGCGATAGCTTACGCGCATCTGAAGAAGGCCCAGGGCGAAGAGGCTGTCGCTGCCCGGGCCGGGAAGATCAATGCCGAGACGAAATTCGTGCTCGACCATTTCGGGGTGGAGGCTCCGCTGCTCGTGGCCGATCTTCACCCGCGGGCCGACGACGTGATGCATTCCGTCGCCGTATCGGTCAGGCCGGGGGATACGCTGCGCGGGCTCGGCGCCGTGATGAAGCGGCACGGCGTGAAGTCGGTGCCGGTGGTGGCAGAGGATGGCAGGCTGGCCGGCATCGTGTCGGTGGGCGATCTGGCGAAAAGGTATATCGAGGAACTGGAAATGCAGGACCTGAAGGAGGCGGGCGTCACTTTCGGCGGCGTTCTCAGCGTCCTGGACGGCGACCTCGTCGTCGGCGATGATCCTGACCGCGAGGTGGCGGGCAAGGTGTGGATCGGCGCTGCGAAGGCCGATACGATGGTGAAAGTGATCCAACCCGGCGGCGTCGTTCTGGTGGGCAACCGCGAGGAGGCCCAACTGGCCTGTATCGGCCGCGGAATCTCCTGCCTGATCGTCACCGGCGGGGCGAGGGTTTCTCAGGCGGTGCGGGCCGCTGCGGCCCAACGCGGCGTTGTCGTGATAGTGACCCCTCATGATACCTACACTGCGGCCCGGCTGATCAACCAAAGCGTGCCGGTGCGGATGATCATGCAGCGGGATGTGGTGGCATTCAGCCCCCGCGACCTTGTGGCCGAAATCAAGAATGTCATTGTCCGCACCAAGCACCGCAACTATCCGGTCGTCGACCAGGGCAGGCTGGTGGGCCTGCTGGACCGCGACCGGCTTATCGTTCCGGAGCGGGAAAAGGTCATCCTCGTCGACCATAACGAACGCTCCCAGGCGGTGGAAGGGATCGAGGAAGCGAATATCGTCGAGATTATCGACCATCATCGCCTCGGCGGCTTGGAAACCGGCGAACCGATATTCATCCGCCACGAGCCGGTGGGCTCGACGGCGACGATTGTCGCGAATATGTTCTGGCACCGGGGTGTGGCGATTCCGGAGAAGATCGCCGGACTGCTGCTGGCCGCGGTGCTGTCCGACACCGTCCTTTTCCGGTCGCCGACGGCCACCGCCAAGGACAGAGAAACTGCTCGCAGGCTGGCGGACGCCACCGGCGTGGATATCGATTCTTTCGGCCAGGCGATATTCAAGGCAGGTTGGGCGCCCGGCAGCCTGTCGCCGGGGGAGATCATCGCCAGCGACCTCAAGGAGTTCCAGATCGGCGAGTACCGGGTGGCGATCGCGCAGATTTCTGTGATGGACCCTGGCGCGCTGCTGGCGGCGAAAGAGAAACTGCAGGTCGCCATGGAAGCTTTGGGCCAGAAGGAGGATTTTGACCTCGTCATCCTGATGGTGACCGATATTCTGAACGAAACGAGCCACCTCGTCTACGCCGGGCAGGCCACCGGCCTCATCCCCGCCGCGTTCGGCAAGGCGGGCGATGGTGGGGTACTGAGCCTGCCGGGGGTGATGTCGCGGAAGAAGCAGGTGGTGCCGCCGCTGGTGGAAGCCACGCGCGAATAGCGCAAAAACAATGAAAAAGCTGTGGGAAGCTTAGCTTTCCACAGCTTTTGTATAGTTCCTCATTTTGGGTGTGCGCCACTAGCTGTCAGGTATTCCCAGAACGCCTTCACGCACTCCGGTACCAGGGGCGGGCGGCTGACGGCGTAAAACTGCCGAACGATTTTCAGCGCCGGCAGGGGGATGACGGTCAACCGGCCGTCGGCCAGTTCCTCGGTTACCGCCCAGCGGGAGATGAAGCCTATGCCTGCCTGGTTGACGATTGCCGCTTTTAGGGCTTCGTTGCCGCCCACCTGGAAGGTGACAGGCAGGCTGTCCGCCCCGATGCCGTGGGCGGACAAGGCATCGTAGACGGCCCGCATCGATCCCGAGGACTTGCTTCTGGCGACGAGCGGCAGGGCCAGCACGTCTTCCGGCGACGGGGCTTCGTCCAGCCGTGCGGCCAGTTGGGGATGGGCGATAAGCACCAACTCGTCCCGCCACAGGGGATGGGCTTCGCAGTCGCCGGCTGGGCGGGAGCCAACTACGGCGATGGGCAGTTCGCCGCGGTAAAATGCGTCCAGCACTGTCTGGCTGTCGCCGGTGCGCAGGTTGACCGCGACGGCGGGGTTTTGCCGCAGGTGCGCGGCGATCAGGCCGGGAAGGATGTATTCTGCCGGGATGGTGCTGGCGCCGACGGTTATCCGGCCGGAGGCGCCGGCCACCATCGCCTTTAGCTGGTTCTCGGTCATTTGCAGCAAGGCTTCGGCCTTGCGGGTATTGCCGTACAATACCTCGCCGTAGGCGGTCAGGCTTACGCCTCTCGCCGTCCTCTCAACCAACGGGCAGCCGAGCCTTTTTTCCAGGTTGTCGATGTGGAACGAAACGGTGGGCTGGGTGAGGTCGAGCTTTTTCGCCGCGCCGGAAAAACTGCCCTCTTCGGCGACGGCGAGGAAAACGGACAGCGATTGCCAGTGGGACATGGGCGTCACCTCGTAAGTATAGAGAATATATATACCTCCTTCGGCGTGCAGGAGGTTTTTCCTTGGCTCTTTCCTCGTCGCAGGGGAATTTCCTTGCCTTTGAGCAGGAATAAAAGTAAAATCATAGAATAAATCTGGAAGTATTATAAATATATTCTATTAATGTGAAATAGGGAGTGGTGTTGTGGGTTTGGTATTGATAATCGCCACAGGCGTGGTGTTCGGACTTGGGGCGGTGCTGCTGGTCGCGGCCGGCAATCCGGGCAATTACGGGTTCTGCGCCGCCTGCCATCTGCGCGATATTGCCGGCGCTTTGGGCATCCACCAGGCGGCGGCGCTGCAGTACGCACGGCCGGAGATTCCGGGCTTCGTGCTCGGCGCATTCGCCCTTTCGCGGGCGAGCGGCGAGTTCAGGCCGCGCGGCGGGTCCAGGCCGCTTGTCAGGTTCGTCCTCGGTGCGCTGATGGTTATCGGGGCGCTGGTTTTCCTCGGCTGTCCGCTGCGCGGCATCCTGCGCCTGGCGGGCGGGGATCTCAACGGCATTACGGGTTTGGCCGGTTTCGCGGCCGGGATCGCGGCCGGGATCGTTTTCCTCAGGAGCGGCTTCAACCTCGGACGGTCGAGCGCGCACAAGGGCAGTGCGGGCCGTTTTTCCGGATACCTGGCGGCAGCAGCCGCCATTGTGCTCGTTATCGGCGTCGCGACCAACGCCGTTTGGCTCAATTTCAGCGCTAAAGGCCCCGGCTCCCAGCACGCGCCGGTGTTCTTAAGCCTGGCGGCTGGTCTGGTGGCGGGCGCACTGGCCTGGCGTACCCGCATGTGCCTGAGCGGCGGCATCCGCGATTTTCTGTTGGTCCGCGACACTTATCTCCTCAAGGTTTACGCCGTAATCTTCGCGGCCGCCCTGGCCGGCAATCTGGCTTTCGGGACGTTCAAGCTCGGTTTTGCCGGTCAGCCGCTGGCCCACACGATGCATTTGTGGAATTTCCTCGGCCTTTTCCTCACAGGGCTGGCGGCAACCCTCGCCGGCGGCTGCCCTCTCCGTCAGCTCATCCAGACCGGCGAAGGCAATACCGACGCCATGTTTACCGTGCTGGGCATGCTGGCGGGCGCGGGCATATCCCACGGCCTGAACGCCGCCGCCAGCGCCGCCGGGGTCACGGCAGCCGGCCAGATAGCCGTCGTCGCCGGCATAGCCGCGGCCGCCGCAATCGGCTTTGCGTTTCGGGAAAAAATCACTGTTCAAGCGGAGGCGAGATAATATGGACAGAAAGCTTGACCTCAGGGGGCTAAGCTGCCCGATACCTTTGATAAAGACGAGGGATGCCCTGGCGGAGGTTGCTGTCGTCACCGTCGTCGTCGACGAGCCGGCGCCGCGGGAGAACATCATCAAGTTCGCCAAGTCGCAGAATTGCCAGGTGGACTGTACGGCGTCAGGCGGCGAGTACACCATCGTCATCCGGAAATGACGGTATGACGGAAGACTTCTGGGTGATAACTTTCCCGTCGGTTTTCTCCTCCTTCCGGGCGGAGAAGGTTCTGAAAGCGGCCGGGATAGCCGCCGACCTCATCCCCGTACCGCGGCAGCTCACCGGCTCATGCGAGGGATTAGCCGCGAAGCTGGCGGGCGAGGATGTCGCGCGGGCGGCGGCGGTGCTGACGGCGGCAGGCGTGCCGATGGTGAGGGAGGGTATCAGGATCGACGGCAAAAGCATATGGTGATGAAGGGCCCGACTTGTGCGGGCTCTTATAATTTTGCCTCGCCTGACAGGAAATACTATCCTGGTGGGCGAATTTATTTACGTTTAAAGCACATATTCGGAGGACAAGATGCCGAAAATTTTCGACCAGCTCAATCCCGCCCAGCTTGAAGCAGTAACTCACATTAACGGCCCGCTGCTCGTCATCGCCGGGGCCGGCTCAGGCAAGACCCGCGTTCTTACCGCCCGTATCGCCCACCTGCTGGAGCAGGGGGTGCCGCCATACGCCATCCTCGCCATCACTTTCACCAACAAGGCTGCCGCCGAGATGAAGGAGCGGGTATACAGGATGGTGGGGCCGCGGGCCAAGGACATCTGGCTGAGCACCTTCCACGCTTTCTGTGCCAAGTTCCTCCGTATCGAGGCCGACAGCCTGCCCGGCCTGAGCAAGAGTTTCGTCATCTACGACGCCGGCGACAGCCTGGCGCTGGTCAAGGCCTGCCTTAAGGAACTTAACCTCGACGACAAGCATTTTCCGCCGGCGGGGGTGCAGGCCGCCATTTCTAACGCCAAGAACTCGCTGCTCGATCCGGCGGCGTTCGCCCGTCAGGCCGACAACTTCCACCAGCACAAGGTGGCGGAGATGTACGACCTCTACCAGCGCAAACTGCGCCACCACAACGCTGTCGATTTCGACGATCTGCTGTTTCTCGCCGCCCGCCTGCTGGAAAGCGACCAGGATGTGCTGGCGAAGTATCAGGACAAGTTCCGCTATATCCTCATCGACGAGTATCAGGACACCAACCGGGCCCAGTATATGCTGGCCCGTCACCTGGCCGCCCGGCACCGCAACATTTTCGTCGTCGGCGACGTCGACCAGAGCATCTACGCCTGGCGAGGGGCCGATATCCGTAATATTCTCGATTTCGAGGCCGATTACCCCGAGGCCCGCGTCATCAAGCTGGAGCAGAACTACCGCTCGACCCAGACGATCCTCGATGCCGCCAACACGGTTATCGAGAACAACCGCGACCGCAAACCCAAGTCGCTGTGGACGGATAACCCGGCCGGCGAACGGTTGACCCACTACCTGGCGCTGGACGAACGCGACGAAGCGCGGTTCGTGTGCGACAACATCATCAAACAGAACACCATTTTTCGCGTCCCGTATCGCGATATGGCCGTGCTTTACCGCACCAACGCCCAGTCGCGCGTAATCGAGGAGGCTTTCATGCGGGCCGGCGTGCCGTACACTATCGTCGGCGGGCTCAAGTTCTACGACCGCAAGGAGATCAAGGACATCCTCGCTTACCTGCGGGTAGTATTCAATCCCGCCGACGCAGTCGGCCTGCAGCGCATCATCAATGTGCCGCGGCGCGGCATCGGCGACACAACCCTCGCTCGCCTTAGCGATTACGCGGCCGCAAATGGCGTAACCCTCTTCGACGCCGTGTCGGGGGCCGACGCTGTTCCCGGCCTGACGGCAAGGGCGCGGCATCAGTTGGACGGGTTGGCTGTCCTGATCTTTAATCTCACCGCCCAGGTGCAATCTCTGCCGGTGGCCAAGCTGATCGAGAAAGTAATGAACGATTCCGGCTATATGACCGAGCTGGAGAACGAGCAGACGCCCCAGTCCGAGGCGCGGATCGAGAACCTGCGCGAGCTGCTGAGCGTGGCCAAGGAGTTCGCCGCCGGCGATATCGAGGACACGCTGGAGAATTTCCTCAGCCACGTGGCGCTGGTGTCGGATATCGACACCGTCGACTCCGACGGCGACAAGATTACTCTCATGACGCTTCACTCGGCCAAGGGGCTGGAGTTTCCGGTGGTTTTCCTCGCCGGTTTGGAGGAGGGCATCTTCCCCCACGTCCGCACGCTGATGAATGACACCGAGGTGGAAGAGGAGCGCCGGCTGTGCTATGTCGGCATCACCCGCGCTCAACGGCGGCTGTACCTGACTAACGCCAAACTGCGGACGATCTACGGCAACACGGTCATGTACCCGCCGTCGCGGTTTCTGCAGGAGATCCCGGAAGCACTGGTGGAGAAACAAAACGTCGCGCGCGACCGTTACAGCCCCGCCCTCAGTCCGGCGCCGACGCCGCTCCGCACGCCGGTCGCGCCGACGCTCAAGGCGGACAAGTCTGCCGGCGACTGGCGGGCGGGGGATAAGGTTGAACACGCCAAGTGGGGCGTGGGCACGATTGTCGAGGTGCGCGGCGAAGGCGACGGCCAGGAGGTCAAGGTGGCCTTCCCGGGCATGGGCATCCGCCAACTGATGGCAAAATTCGCGCCGCTGAAAAAATTGCAGGGGTGAACCATATGACCGGCAAAGTTCCCGCCAGCAAAGAAGAGGCCGCCCGGATGGCGGCTGAGCTGCGGAAGGAGCTCAACCACCACAACCACCGCTACTACGTCCTCGACGCCCCCGAAATTACCGACGCCGAATTCGACGCTATGATGCGCAGGCTGCAGGACATCGAGGCCGCCTACCCGGAACTCGTCAGCCCTGATTCGCCTACCCAGCGGGTCGGCGGCGCTCCGGGAGAAGGCTTCGGCCGGGTGGCCCACCCCACGCCGATGCTCAGCCTTGGCAACGCTCTGTCGCTTGATGAGCTCAGGGCCTTCGACGCCAGGGTGAAAAGCGGTCTGGACGGCAATGCGGGCGAGTACGTAGTCGAACTCAAAATCGATGGCCTGGCGGTCAATCTGATATACGAGGACGGGATTCTGCTCCGGGCCGCCACTCGCGGCGACGGGCAGTACGGCGAGGATGTGACCGCCAACGTCCGCACCATCAGGGCCGTGCCACTGGCCCTCCACGGCGACTATCCGCGCCGCATCGAGGTGCGGGGCGAGATATACCTGCCCCGCCGCGAGTTCGAGCGCATAAATAAGGGCCGCGAGGCCGCCGACGAGCCGCTGTTCGCCAACCCGCGCAACGCCGCCGCCGGCTCTCTTCGTCAGCTTGATCCCCGCGTGACCGCCGAGCGTGCTCTGGACATATTCGTCTACGGCGTCGGGGTGCGCGAGGGGGTGGAGCTCGCCACCCACGCCGGCACGCTGGCATATCTCGCCGGTCTGGGGTTCAAGACTAACCCGCACTACCGGGTGTTCGCGACCATCGAGGAGGTGGCCGCTTATTGCGAGAGCTGGGCGGACAGGCGCGCCGACCTCCCGTACGATATCGACGGCCTGGTTATCAAGGTCAACAGCCTAGCCGATCAGGCAGCCCTCGGCTTCACCGCCAAGGATCCGCGCTGGGCGATTGCGTTCAAGTTCCCCGCCGAACAGGCGGTTACGGTGGTGGAGGATATCATCGTCAGCGTCGGCCGCACCGGCGTCCTGACGCCGACCGCCGTTCTGAAACCGGTGCGCCTAGCCGGCTCGACGGTCAGCCGGGCCACCCTTCATAACGAAGATTATATCCGCGACAAGGATGTCCGCGTCGGCGACACCGTCATCATCCATAAGGCGGGCGAGATCATCCCCGAGGTGGTCACCGTCCTGAGCGAGCGACGGACGGGTGAGGAGCGGGAATTCTCCATTCCCGGCAACTGTCCGGAATGCGGCAGCGCCGTCGTGCGCCAGCCGGGCGAGTCGGCCCACAAGTGCACGAACCCGTATTGCCCGGCCATCATCCGCGAGGGGCTGTTCCACTTCGTGTCCCGCGACGCGATGGATATCGAGGGTCTCGGTCCGGCGGTCATTGCGTCGCTGCTGACCGCCGGCCTTGTAAAAGACGCCGCCGACCTTTACGGGCTGACAAAGGAAGAGTTGCTGACGCTGGAGCGGACGGGCGAAAAATCGGCCCAGAATCTGATCGACGCGATTGACAAGAGCCGGCAGGCCGGTCTTGCCCGGCTGCTGTTCGCCCTCGGCATCCGCTTCGTCGGCGTGAAGGCTGCCGGCACCCTGGCCCGCCGGTTCGGCGATATCGACCGCATCGCGGCGGCGACTGTCGAGGAGCTGACCGGCGTGGAGGAGATCGGCCCCAAGATTGCCGGCAGTATCGTAAATTGGTTCGCGTCCCCGGCTAATCTAGCCCTTATCGATAAGTTCCGCCGCGCCCGGGTCAAGCTGACCGAGGAGCAGCCGTCGGCCGCCGGCCCGCAGCCTTTTGCCGGCAAGACGTTCGTCCTGACCGGTACCCTCGCCGCCATGACGAGGGGCGAGGCCACCGCCCGCATCGAGAAGCTGGGCGGCAAGGTGGCCGGCTCGGTGAGCAAGAAGACCGACTACGTTGTGGCCGGCGAGGAGGCGGGCAGCAAGCTGGATAAAGCCAGGGAGCTGGGCGTCGCCGTGCTGGACGAAGAAGGTTTAACCGCCTTGCTGGCCACCGCCCCGGACGTGGTATAATACTGCTGATATGGCAATTGCTACATATATTGATTTGGTGGTGACAGAGATGAAAATTACCCGTAAAGATGTTGAACATGTGGCCCTCCTTTCGCGGCTGGAACTGGGCGAGAACGACGTGGAGAAGTTCACCGGCCAGCTTAACGCCATCCTCGATTACATCGATGTCTTGAACAAGGTCGATACCTCCGGCGTCGAGCCCACCGCCCACGTGCTGCCTGTCACAAACGTCATGCGCGCCGACGAAGCCAAGCTTTCGCTGCCGCGGGAGCTGGCGCTCGCCAACGCCCCGGAACAGGAAGACGGCTACTTCAAGGTGCCGAAGATTTTGGAAGGTTAGGGGGGAGACGCTTGGAACTGCAGAAACTGACTGCCCACGAATTGCACGCGCAGCTGGCCGCCAAGGCAGTGTCGGCCGCGGAAATAACCGCCGCGGTGTTTAACCGCATCGACGCGGTGGAAGACAAGGTGCGCGCCTATATAACCCAGACCCGCGACCTGGCGATGGCCCAGGCCAAAGCGGCGGACGCAAAAATCGCGCGGGGCGAGGATATTGCGCCGCTGGCCGGTATCCCCGGCGCCCTCAAGGACAATATGTGCGTCAAAGGGGTCAAGACAACCTGCGCTTCGCAGATACTGGCCAATTTCGTTCCTCCCTACGATTCGACCGTGGCCGAGAAGCTGGCAGCCGCGAATGCCGTGCTGGTGGGCAAGGCCAATCTCGACGAGTTCGCCATGGGCTCCTCGTGCGAGAATTCGTCGTTCTTCGCCACTCGCAACCCGTGGGACACCACGGCCGTACCCGGCGGCTCGAGCGGCGGTTCGGCGGCGGCGGTGGCGGCGGCGGAAGCGGTGTGGGCCCTCGGGTCCGACACCGGCGGCTCGATCCGCCAGCCAGCCGCGTATTGCGGTGTGGTCGGCCTCAAGCCCACCTACGGCCGAGTTTCGCGCTACGGGCTGGTGGCCTACGCTTCGTCGCTTGATCAGATCGGCCCGATCACCCGCGATGTTACCGACTGTGCCCTCGTCCTTGGGGCAATCGCCGGCCACGACGGCCGCGACTCGACCTCGATCGACGCCCCCGTGCCTGACTACGCCAAGGCGCTCATTCCCGACGCCAGGGGGCTTAAAATCGGCCTTCCCAAGGAATACTTCGTCGCCGGCATGGACCCGGCGGTAGAGAAGGCGGTTTACGCCGCCATCGACCAGCTCAAGGCGATGGGGGCCGAGTATAAGGAAGTTTCCATGCCCCATACCGAATACGCTCTAGCGACCTATTACCTCATCGCGACCGCCGAAGCCAGCTCCAACCTGGCCCGTTTCGACGGCGTCGGCTTCGGCCACCGCGGCGAGGGCAACGATATCGTCGCCATGTACAAGCGCTCGCGCACCGAGGGGTTCGGCGAGGAGGTGCGCCGCCGCATCATGCTCGGCACCTACGCCCTCAGCTCGGGCTATTACGACGCTTACTATCTCAAGGCGCTGAAAGTCCGCACCCTCATCAAGCAGGATTTCGACCGGGCTTTCGGCGAGGTGGACGTACTCATCGCCCCGATTGCGCCGACGACGGCATTCAAGGTGGGCGAGAAGGTGGACGACCCGTTGGCCATGTACCTGCAGGACGTATGCACCGTGCCGATCAACCTCGCCGGTCTGCCGGCTATCTCGCTGCCGTGCGGCTTTGCCGGCGGCCTGCCCATCGGGCTGCAGATCATCGGCCGGCCGCTCGGCGAAGAGACCATCCTGCGGGCGGCCTACGCCTTCGAGCAGGCCAACGACTACCACCGGCGCCTGGCGCCGCGGGGGGAGGTGTAGGAGATGGAATACGAAATCGTCATCGGCCTTGAGGTACATACTGAGCTGAAAACCGCCTCGAAGATTTTTTGCGGCTGCAGCACTTCGTTCGGGGCCGAGCAGAATACCAACGTATGTCCGGTCTGCCTCGGGTTGCCCGGTGTCTTGCCGGTCTTAAACGCCAAGGTGCTGGAGTTCGCCGTCCGCACCGGCCTGGCGCTCAATTGCCGGATATTGCCCTTCAGCAAGTTCGACCGCAAAAATTATTACTACCCCGACCTGCCGAAGAACTTCCAGACCTCCCAGTACGACCTGCCGATCGCCGTGGACGGTCACCTCGACATCGAGGTTGGCGGCGAGACCAGACGCATCGGCATCACCCGCGTGCATATGGAGGAAGACGCCGGCAAGCTGGTACACGCCGGCACGATCGCCAGGGCCGATTATACCCTTGTAGATTATAACCGCACCGGGGTACCCCTGCTTGAGATCGTTTCCGAGCCGGATATCCGTTCGGCGGAGGAGGCCAAGGCCTATCTCGAGAAGCTCAAGGCCATCCTCCAGTATATCGACGTATCCGACTGCAAGATGGAAGAGGGCAGCCTGCGCTGCGACGCCAATATCTCGCTCCGGCCGAAAGGCGAAACAAAGCTCGGCACAAAGGCGGAGATCAAAAATCTGAACTCCTTCAAAGCGGTGCAGAAGGGCCTCGAATATGAAGCGCTCCGTCAGACGGAGGTGCTCGAAGAGGGCGGCCGTATCGTGCAGGAGACGCGTTCGTGGGACGATGCCCGCGGCCAGACGGTGTCGCTCAGGAGTAAGGAGCAGGCTCACGACTATCGTTACTTTCCCGAGCCCGATCTTGTGCCGATGGTGGTCGACCCCGCCTGGGTCGAAGACATCAGGCGCAGCCTCCCCGAACTGCCTGACGCCCGCCAGGCCCGCCTCATGAAGGACTATGGCCTGTCGGCCTACGACGCCGGCGTTATTACCGCCAGCCGGGCGATGGCCGACTACTTCGACGCCACCGTGGCCGCCGGCGCAGAAGCCAAAGCGGCGGCCAACTGGATCATGGGCGAGCTTTCGAGGCATCTGAACGCCGCGGGCCGGGAGATAGAAGAATGCCAGGTTGCCCCGGGTCAACTGGCGGCGCTTATCGACCTGCTCGTCAAAGGCACCGTCTCGGGGAAAATTGCCAAGACGGTGTTCGAGGAGATGTGGGCCAGCGGCAAGGATGCCGCCGTCATCGTGAAGGAGCAAGGCCTGGTGCAGATTTCCGACGAGGGAGCGGTGGTCGCGATTGTGGAGCAGGTCATCGCCGCAAACCCGCAATCGGTAGCCGACTTCAAGGCGGGCAAGGAAAGAGCGCTGGGCTTCCTGGTCGGTCAGATAATGAAGGAGACCAAGGGTCGCGCCAACCCTGAGCTTGTCAACAAACTGCTGCGCGAGCGGATGTAGCGGTGATGCCGGTTAACGTCATGCAAAGTTCATCAGTCCGATCGCTGAGCATCAAATATATAGTCGCTCTTAGCCTCATAGCCCTGCTGGCGCTGGCTGCCTATTTCACGCTACGCGAACTTATAATTGGCGAACAGGTGAGCGCAGCAGTCATCAATGTCAGCGGGCGGCAGCGGATGCTGTCGCAGAAGGCGGTGCTGCTCAGCCAACAATTGGTGATAACCCCCGGCCCGGCGGAACGGAACCGACTGCGGGCCGAACTGCGGCAGGTCATCGCAACGATAAGCGATGCTCATTACGCGCTGGTGTACGGTGACCCCGAATTGAGACTGCCGGGTGGCCTGTCGCCGGCGATGGGGGCACTGGTGTTCAACCCGCCGGTCATGCTGGATGCGAAACTGCAGCAGCATTTCGCCGCCCTCGGGGCGCTGCTGGCACTCGAAGATAACCAGCTTACTTATGATAACCCCCAACTAGCCGCCATCATGGCGTCGGTCGACGGACTGCTGGCAGCTCAGGACGCGATGGTCGCCCAGTTTCAGCGGGAGAGCGAGGAGCGGGTCGCAAGGCTGCAAGCTCTGGAAAGACTGGTGCTGGGGCTGACGCTGCTGGTACTGCTGATGGAAGCTATGTTTATCTTCCGCCCGGCGGTGCAGGCCATCGCCCGTGAGCAGGAACAACTGGCGGCAGCCAACGTTGAGCTGCAGCGGCTATCCAACCAGGACGGCCTGACAGGCATCGCCAACCGGCGGGTTTTCGACGATTTCCTGGACCGGGTCTGGCGGCAGGCCATGCGGGACCGCGAACCGGTTTCGCTGCTGATGGCCGATATCGATAAATTCAAATTGTTTAACGACACTTACGGCCACCAGGCGGGCGACGACTGCCTGCGCCAGGTGGCCTGGGCGATAGCCGACGTCGCCGGCCGAGCCGGTGACCTGGCGGCGCGCTACGGCGGCGAGGAATTCGCCGTCGTCCTGGCCGGCACTGATTCCATGGGCGCGGCGGTCGTGGCCGAAAAAATCCGGGTGGCGGTGGCCAGCCTGAATATCGCCCATGACGCCGGCGTGGACAAGGTGGTCACAATCAGCCTGGGATTGGCGACAATGTCTCCAAGGGACGGCGAACGAACCGAGAGCCTTATCGCCGCCGCCGACCAGGCGCTATACGGTGCTAAGCAGCAGGGGCGCAACCGCGTTGTTGCGGTGCCCGATAATAGCGAGAGCGGGGGATGATTATTTATGGAAAAAACGAAAATGCTTGATCTTATCCGCGACCTTACCGCTATACCCGGCGGCGCCGGACGCGAGCAGGCGGTGGCAGCCTATATGGCCGAAGCATTCCGCCGCCACACGTCACGGGTGGAAGTGGACGCGGTCGGAAACGTGTATGCCTTCCTCGGCCAAGGCGAGCGCAGGGTTATGGTGTCGGCCCACACCGACGAAGTGGGAATGTTCGTCAAGTACATAAACGACCAGGGCTACATCTATTTCGAAGCCAACGGTATCCTCGACGAGCGGGTTCTGCTCGACACCAAGGTTGAGGTTATCGCCGGCGACGGCACTGTCCATGTTGGCGTTATCGGCATTAAGAGCCGCCACCTGATGACGCCGGAGGAACTGGCCCGGCCGGTGAACATCGGCGACCTGTGGCTGGATGTCGGCGCCGACTCGGCCGCCGCCGTGGCCGCGCTAGGCATAAAGGTCGGCGATCCGATCGTCTATCGCCGCCATTTCGATCTCCTCGCCGGCGGTCGGTTCACGACCAAGGCTATCGACGACCGGGCCGGCTGCGCTGTGCTGCTCGCGGTGGCCGAGGTCCTGGCCGCCGAGCCGCTGAATTATACTCTCTGCCTCGTAGCCACCTCCCAGGAAGAGATCGGCTCCCGCGGCGCAAAAGTGGCTGCCCAGCGGCTGAAGCCCGCTATCGCGCTCTGTATCGACACTGTACCGGCGGCCGACCCCTATACCCCGCCCCAGCAGTCGGCAGCGAGGCTGGGCGGCGGTCCTGTCATCCGCACGGCCGATTTCCTGACCCATGCCTTGCTCGGCGCCGTATACAGCGCGAAAATCGTCCGCGAGCTGCGGGCTGCCGCCGAGGCTGAGGGCATCCCCTATCAGGAGGACGTTTTCCGCACCTGGACGGACGCGGCTACGGTCGCTTATTCCGGTGAGGGCGTGCCAAGCGGCGGAGTTTTCATGCCGCGGCGCTGCAGCCACGCTCCGGTGGAGGTGGCCGACATCGGCGACATCGCCAACACCGCCGCCTTGCTTAGTGTCTTTTTACGCCGGCTTACGGCAGATGCGGTGGACGACTTGACGAAGTTTTTGTAATAACGCAAAGAAGCTTCCACGGCGAGGCTGCCTGAAAAGGTCCGAATGGACCTATTAGGCAGCCTCGTTTTTGTCTATCAGATAGAAAAATTTCTGAAAGATATGAGGGCAACTATTGCTTCGCCTGCGCCTCAAGAGGCTTGGCGAAGCAAAGTTTTCTAATGCATGAAACGAAAATGGCCCGCGCATAATGGTACTGTGATCCTGTCGACAGGGAGGCGAAAAAATGCTGCGAGGCAAAGCGCCATGGAATATCCGGGACGTGGCTCTTGTCCATTTTATGCGGCTGGCGGTAGGTTTTATCGTCGTAAGGTTTGTTTATCCGCTGTTCTTCACCGCGCCGCCGCCGGTAGTGGAAGTTACCGACCGGCTAGTGGTCGTCGTCCTCGTCTGGTTCGCCGTTCACCGCCACGGCGGGACACTCGCTTCCTGGGGGCTGGCTTTCGCCAGACCGGTCCGCAATCTTGCCGCCGGGCTGGGCGGCGGCGCCGTTCTCCTTGCTGTCAGCCTCTTCACCGAGCGCATCTATACCACCGTGCTTTTCCTGTCGCCGACCCAGCATCCGCTGCTGGCGATGGTCGAGCAGGCTTTCTCGTGGCGCGATCTGGTGCTGCCTTTGTTCTTAGCAGGGCTGGCGGCGCCGGTCGCCGAGGAGGTGCTTTACCGCCTGTTTACCTTCACCGCTCTCCGGGACCGCTTCGGTCTGTGGGGCGGGGCGGTGCTCAGTGCCGCCATATTCGCCCTTTTTCACTTCAATCCGTTCTGGCTGGCCGAGATGGTGGTCGTCGGCGTCGGTCTCGCGGTTCTCTACCACTGGACGGGTTCGTTGCTGGCCTCTATCGCCGCGCATTCTTTCATCAACACGACCAAGATCGCAATGCTGTTTTACAATGTGCCGCTTATTTAGACAAGGAGGTGTCGCTATGCCATACTGCCGTTCCTGCGGAAACCGCCGCTTGTTTGCCGCCAGCAGCGTTCCGCCTGCCGCTCCGACCGCCAACGGTTTCGCTTCCGGTCTCCTCGGTGACTTCGACACCGGCGGTGAGCTTGTCACCATTACCCGCCTCGGGGCCGATAAGGCGACCGTCAGGGCAGCCGGCGGACAACCGGCAGATTATTTTGATACCTGCCTCGTCTGCGGCAGCCAGGATATCGACTGGTCGGGCTGATAGCCGAAAAAGGAATACAGGCTTGGGAAGGGGAATAATTATCCATAAACGCCAAAGGGAGGAAAGAAAATGACTTCTCAAGCCTGCCCGAAGAGCAACTGGGAAAAAACTGCACCGTCCGTCGACGTCCTGGCCGCCCTGGTGGCGAGTTTTGGCGAGGGGGTTTGAAGCAATGACCAAACGGCTGGAACTGCCGCCGGAGAAGCTCCGCTATTTCTGCACCGATGACGCTCTCCCGTTCGAGACGACAGCCACGGTGCCGCCGCTCGATGTCATGATCGGCCAGGAACGGGCCGTCAAGGCTATCGAATTCGGCCTATACGCCAAAAATTTCGGGTACAACATTTATGTGTCGGGCCTGGTGGGAACCGGCAAGATAACTTACGCCAAGGCGGCGGTGAGCAAGGTCGCCTGCGGTGAGCAGGTGCCGCCCGACTGGTGTTATGTGAATAACTTCGAAAACGCCGGCCAGCCGGTCGCGCTAAGTCTGCCGGCGGGAATGGGCAGCGTTTTCCGGCAGGATATGCGGGAACTGGTCGACGACCTCAAGAACGACATTCCCAAGGTCTTCAGCGGCGACGACTATGAGCAGGCCAAGTCGGCCGTTATGAAGAAATTCCAGGACAGCCGCGGCCAGATTATGGACGTTTTCGGACAGCAGGCCGAGGAACACGGCATCCTGCCCCAGTGGACGACAACCGGGTTCGTGGGGCTGCCGGTCGAGGGCGGCAAGCCGCTGACGCCTGAGGAGTTCCAGCAGCTTGACCGCGATAAGAAGGAAATGATCGAGAAGCGGATGCTGACCGTCCACGAGAAGGCCATGGAGGCCATCCGCCAGGTGCAGCATTTGGAGCGCGAGGCGCGTGAGGAGCTCAAGGGACTCGATTCCAAGGTCGGGTTGTTCGCCGTCGGCCACTTCATCGACGAACTCAAGGCAAAGTACGCAGCCTTCGATACGGTCGTCGCCTACCTGGAAGCCGTGAAGAACGACGTGGTCAAAAACATTAACGACTTCAGGCCGGCTGCTGAAGACGAAAGCAACCCGCTGCTGATGTTCCGCAAGAGCATGCAGGAGGCGGTGAAGGACAAGTACCAGGTAAATTTGCTGGTCGACAACCGCGAAGTCGAGGGCGCTCCCGTCGTGGTCGAGGTCAACCCGACGTACTATAACCTGGTGGGACGGGTGGAGTACGAGGCCCGCATGGGCGTGGTCAACACAGACTTTTCGATGATCAAGCCGGGGGCCTTGCACAGAGCCAACGGCGGCTACCTCATCCTCAACATCAAGGATATCCTCGCCAACATGGGCGCCTGGGAGGGGCTGAAACGCGTCCTCAAAACGAGGAAGCTCCATATCGAGAACCTCGGCGAGCAGTACGGGATGCTGGCAATGGCGTCCGTCAAGCCCGAGCCCATCCCGGTCAACGTCAAAGTCATCCTTATCGGCAATCCGTACCTGTATCATATGATTTTTAACTACGACGAAGATTTCCGCAAGTTGTTCAAGGTTTACGCCGACTTCGACACCGAGATGGCCAATAATGCGGCCAATATCGGCAAACTGGCCGGATTCGTCGCATCCACCGTCCAGCGGGAGAAGCTGAAGCACTTCGAGCGGGCGGCGGTGGCAAGGGTGGTGGAGTACGCCACTCGCCTGTCCGGCAGCCAGCACAAATTCACCACTCGCTTCAGCGAAGTGGTCGAGCTATTATGCGAGGCGGATGCCTGGGCGAGCGTCGACGGCGCCGAGCTGGTGGGGGTGACCCATGTCCGCCGGGCGATCGACGAGAAGAGGTTCCGCTACAACAAGTACGAGGAAAAGCTGCAGGAGATGTTCGCCGACGGTAAACTGCTGATCGACACCGACGGGGAGAAGGTCGGCCAGGTCAACGGCCTGGCGGTGCTGTCGGTGGGCGAGTATATGTTTGGCAAGCCGTCGCGGATAACGGCCAACACTTTTCTCGGCAAGAGCGGGGTCGTGAATATCGAACGGGAGACCAAGATGAGCGGCACTAGCCACAGCAAGGGGGTAATGATCCTCGGCGGATACCTGGGGCAGCAGTATGCCCAGGAACGGCCGCTCACCCTCACCGCCAGCCTGACCTTCGAACAGCTCTATGACGGGGTCGACGGCGACAGCGCGTCGAGCACCGAGCTGTACGCCATCCTGTCCAGCCTGTCGGGTGTACCCATTCGCCAGTATATTGCCGTCACCGGGTCGGTTAACCAAAAAGGCGAGATCCAGCCCATCGGCGGAGTCACGGAAAAAATCGAGGGCTTCTTCGCGGTGTGCAAAATCAAAGGGCTGACAGGCCGCCAGGGCGTCATGATCCCTCACCAGAATAGCTCCAATCTCACCCTCGACGACGAGGTGATCGAAGCGGTCAGAGCCGGGAAGTTCCACATTTGGCCGGTGGCGACAGTCAACGAGGGGATCGAAGTTCTCACCGGCGTGCCGGCAGGGGAGAAGGGCGCCGACGGAACCTTTCCGCCCGGCACCATCCACCATCTTGTCGTCAAGCAGCTGACCGTCTACACCGACACGCTCATCAAGATGGGCAAGTCGGCCGAGGAGCACGGCAGCGGGGCCGGACCGAAGGATGGCGGTACATGAGCAAGCAGCCTGTCGAGCGCGGCGGGAAGTACGGGCTCGACATAACCAGCCTGGGACACAGCGGTGAAGGCGTGGGCCGGTACCACGGCTTCACCGTCTTCGTGCCCGAAGCGTTGCCGGGCGAGAAGGTGACGGCCACCGCCGAAGTCGTCAAGCAAAATTACGCCAAGGCCCGTCTCGACGAGGTGCTGGCGCCTTCGCCCGACCGCACGGCGCCGCGCTGCGCCGTTTACCGGCGCTGCGGCGGCTGCCAACTCCAGCATCTGTCCTACCCGGCGCAGTTGGCCGCCAAACGACAGACGGTGATTGACGCCGTTTCCCGGATCGGCAAACTGGGCGACGTCACTGTCCATCCGACTCTTGGCGCGGCCGAGCCATGGCACTACCGCAACAAGATGCAGTTTCCCGTGGGGCTTTCGGGCGGCCGGCTGGCGGTGGGCTGCTTTGCCCCCGGCAGCCACGACATCGTCGATGTGGACGACTGCAATATCCAGCATGCCGCCAACAATGCCGTCGCCCGCGCTGTCCGCGCCGCGCTGGCCGAGCTCGGTATTCCGCCGTACGACGAGAAGAGCGGCCGCGGCGTCGTCCGCCATGTTCTTGGCCGGGTGGGCACAGCCAGCGGCGAGGTCATGACGGTGATCGTCACAGCCACCGCCGACCTGCCCCAAAAGGAGAGCGTCATCGCCAGTCTGCGGCGCGATATCCCGGGGCTGGTCAGCGTCGTTCACAATGTTAACCCGGCGCGGACCAACGTCATCCTCGGCCGCCAGACGGCGACGATCTGGGGGCGGGATACCATCGTCGACCGTATCGGCGATTTCCTGTTCCGCGTTTCGGCCCGCTCATTTTTCCAGGTGAATACCGCCCAGGCGGCGGTATTGTACGGCAAGGCGGAAGAATACGCCGGCCTTACCGGAACGGAGACGGTTATCGACGCCTACTGCGGCACCGGTACAATCACGCTTTTTCTTGCCCGCCGCGCCGCCAGGGTTTACGGTATCGAGGTGGTGGCGGACGCCGTCGCCGACGCCCGCGCAAATGCGGCCGCCAATGGCATCGGCAACGTGGAATACATCGTCGGCGACGCGGTCGAGGTTATGCCTAAGCTGCGGGCGCGCGGCGTGCAGCCCCACGCAATCGTCGTCGACCCGCCGCGCGCCGGCTGCGACCCGGTTGTGCTGGAGACCTTCGTCCGCATGCGCCCGGAGCGGATCGTGTACGTTTCCTGCAATCCCGCGTCGCTGGCCCGCGACCTCGCCGTCCTGGCGGGCGGGGGGTACCGGGTGAGGGAGATTCAGCCTGTCGATATGTTTCCCCAGACTTACCATGTAGAGTGCGTGGCACTTGTGGAAAGGAAAAACAGCGAATAAAGACTTGTCCCCAAGGCTTTATTGGTTGCTGTATTAAAAGAGGAGATCGTTTATGCAGCAGTTGATCGAAAAATTACAGAGCCGCAACATAAACGCTTATTGGGTTCGAAACAGTGCGGAAGCAAAAGCGATTGCCTTGGAGTTAATCCCGGCCGGGGCTACGGTTGCGATGGGTAATTCGCTTAGTCTCCGCGAGACGGGGATTTTTGACGCACTAATCAGCGGGAAATACGACGTCATAAATCAGTTCGAAGCAGGTATTTCGCCCGGCGAAAATATCAGCCGCCGTAAGCGGGGCTTGCTGGCCGATGTGTACTTTACCGGCACGAGTGCCGTGACAATGGATGGCGAGTTGGTCAATATCGACGGCAAAGGCAATCGGGTTGCGGCAATGCTGTTCGGCCCCGATAAGGTAGTTGTCGTTGTCGGCAGGAACAAGGTAGTTCGCGATCAGGCACATGCGTGGCAACGCCTGCGGGAAAAGGCTGCTCCCTCACTGGCCCGCAAGTTGGGGCGCGCTACTCCCTGCGCCACTAGCGGGGTATGTTCGGACTGCAGTTCACCGGAGAGAATTTGTCGGTGTTACACGGTAATCGGCAGCCAAATGCCGGCAGATAAGGAACGCATTCATGTCATAATAGTGGATGAAGACCTGGGAATATGAGCGGGGGTGTAGGCATTTTCGCGATTGCGGGAAATCGCTGTAACACCATTTTGCAAGAGGAAATTTGACGGGGAATCATGAAATAAATAACGAGTAATTCTATGAAAGGGAAGAGAGCTATGGACCTTAATGCACTGCTGGCGGAGAAGAAAAAAAAAGCAAATGAGAATAATAAGCCGTTTCCTAAGAACTCGAAAACTACACCAGGGAATAACAATCAGCGTCAGATGCCGATGCGAAAAAGCGGCCGAGGGAAATAACAAAAAAGGTACGCCTGGTTAAATGCCAGGCGCACCTTTTTTGTTGATTGGGTGCAGCCGAATGTTCTTATGAGGGACGCCCCCGTCTGGCTGGTCTGCCTTTTGCCCCCCGATGACTCGGAGGAGGCGAGCTCTCGTCGGTTTTAGGCTTGCGGCGGCTTCGCAGGTTACTTCCGCCATGGGCGGGAGTATTTTTGGCAGCTAGCTGTTTTTTCCTGGCCGGAGGAGACAGGGGGGACTTCCTCGCGGTCGCTTGGCCATCAATAGTCTCGTTATCTACAGCGCCTTTTGTTTCCTTGGATTTTTGCCTTTTAATTGAGGCCCGGATGCCTTGCTCGATTATACGCAGGTATGAATGTTCTCCCGGGACGACGAATGTCACAGCTGTACCGGTCTGTCCAGCGCGGCCTGTTCTGCCGATGCGGTGGATATAAGATTCGGTGTCATGAGGGATATCGTAGTTAAAGATGTGGGTAACGCCCTCGATGTCGAGACCCCTGGCGGCTATGTCCGTTACAACCAGTATTTGCAGCTTTGCCTCCCGGAACCGCTTCATCACTTGCTCGCGCTTCGCCTGAGACAGATCGCCGTGAAGCTCGTCCACTTCGTAGCCGCGCTGAGCAAGCGCGATGTTAAGAGATATGGCGCGCTGCTTTGTGTGGCAAAAAACCATCGCCAGATAAGGGCGATATTCATCTATCATACTGCAAAGTCTGTCAAGTTTTTCTTCCTGGGTTGTCTCCACAATAATCTGCTTGATTTCGTCCAGCGTCACATTAGGGGTCTGAACACGGATATCGACAGCTTTTCCCATATACCGCGCAGCCAGTGAACGGATTTTCGGCGGTATTGTCGCCGAAAATAACATTGTTTGGTGCTTGTTGGCGGTTTGGTTAATGATTTCTTCGACATCATCCAAGAAGCCCATATGGAGCATTTGATCCGCTTCATCCAGCACAAGCTTGGACACTCCGGCAAGGCTGAGCTTTTTGCGGCGGATAAGATCCAGCAAACGGCCCGGCGTACCTACTACAATGTGCGGGGGGCTTTTTAGCTGGTTAATCTGTTTCTCTAAGGTATGGCCGCCAAATAAAGCCTGGACATCAACAGCAAACTTATCGCCCAGTTTCTTGGCTTCTTTGGTAATCTGCAGCGCCAGTTCTCTGGTAGGGGTGACGATTAAGGCCTGAACATAGGGCTTGTTAGGCTCAATGCTTTCCATAATAGGCAATAAGAAAGCCAGTGTCTTTCCCGTACCCGTCTGCGCCTGAGCAACAAGGTCTTTTCCCGCCATCGCCACGGGAATTGCTTTTGTTTGAATCGGCGTAGGCTCGGTAATTCCCATTTGCTGCAGAAAACCGTTTACTTCCCGCCGGATGCCCAGCGTCAAAAAATCGTGGGACATTTATGATACCCCTTTGTTTTTTAGTTACTGTTCCGCCCTTAGTCTGCACAGGCCATTGGCACGGTATTCTGGGGAGCGCCAGGCATCGTAGGCTGCCAGGGCGGAGTGGACAGGCTGCTACAAAAAAGGGACTTACCGTTAGGTAAATCCGCAAATTTACGAAAACATGGGAAGCTCAGGATTAAAGATGACGTGCACCACAGGCTATATACTTATGCTAGCACACTAACTAGTGCAATGCAAATTCTTTTCCTTGCGTTGGCCGCATAAAAGGCTCAATGCGGCTTTGCCCATTATCTGCAAGGTATCTGTGTTGCGACGTATGTCAATAATATAGACATGAGAAAGGCAATTTATTTATTTCTGGGAGGTAATACTATGGCCCAAGACAAAACGCTAACCTGCCGAGATTGCGATAGAGAATTTACTTTCAGCGCATCTGAACAAGACTTCTTTGCCGAAAAGGGCTTCACAAATGAACCCGGCCGTTGCCCCGATTGCCGGGCAGCCCGCAAGCAACAGAACCCCGGTGGGGGCTATAGCCGCGGTGGCGGTGGCTTTCAGCGACGTGAGATGCATCCGGCTACCTGTGCGGAGTGCGGCCGGGAAACACAGGTACCCTTCCGCCCCAGCGGCGACCGGCCCGTATATTGCAGCGATTGCTTTAGCAGAAACGCCCGTCACTAGTTAAAACTGAATGCTTGCCGCAAGAGAAGATTATTGATTGGCCGGAAATGTAGTGTCGGTCGACTCCGCTTCGCCTGGATTGGCTTCCAGGCGAATTTTGTTTTATGGATTTGCGAATATATGGGATGAACGCCAGGCGCCGAAGAAGGCGATCGTCTGACAGGGCAGGTCGCTGCTAGCGGCCTTATCTATGAAGTGGTATAATGAGTCTAGCCTTTGCGTAAGGAGAAAGTTCACCTGATGAAAAACGTCTATGACGAGGTAAAACACTTTTTCGAGGAGGAAATGGCCAACAGTCCGGCGGTAAGGCGCGACTGGGTGGAAGGCTTCCTGCGCCAGAAGGCGTGGGGAGGCGCCGGAGACGACGGTCTCCGGGAGATCTGGACCAATCTCCGGATGTTTTTCCTTTACCTTGACCATACCGAGGCCGCCGACATCGAGGATATCCCCCGCAAGGAGTACAGCCGGGTGATCCAGTGGCTGGCGGTCCATGTCAAAGGTTTCAAAGCGACGCTGAAACCCGTGCGGCGGTTTTTCAACGTCTTGATCGATTTTTATCGCTTTCTCGCCCTAAAAAAACTGGTGACCGACACCAGCGGGCTGGAGCAGGCGGCCGAGGAAATCGCCGGCGGCAAGAAGATCAAGCTGGATGACCGCAACTCGGCTATGCGCAAAGCGGTAGACACCCTCAGCGAAGAACTCGATCAGGTTGTGAACGATATTGTCGAGGGGCTGATGCTTAAGCTGGGGGCTTTTTTTCAGCGCAAGGAGTTCAATGACGACTTTCAGCGGGCTCTTTTTCTGTTTGCCGGTCCGCTGAGCACCCTGCCCGATACCGAGCCGGGGGAATTCAACCTGTTTTGGCAGGAATTTTGGGATTTTTTCCTGTTCGACTACCGCCTCCTGGCGAGCGACGATACGCCGCTCAGACATTTCGCCGCGGCCCACATGGACGTGTTCAGCGACGAGGAACGCCAGATAATGGATGAGCTTCTCAACGCCCGCTTCACAGTATTCACCGTCCATCGCGTCTTGTCGTCGGAATGGGTGGAGTGCACTAATGTGTTCACCGACGAAAAGTTTCGCCTTCCCCATCCCGAATTCGACTATAAGACGATGAAGAAGCTGCTTTTTTTCGGGCATGTCTTTGCCCGCGACACTGTCATGGTAAACTATATCACCAGTGTCGAGCTGAGCCCAAACCTCCGCCGCCGCATCAAGGAAGAAGCGCAGCACCAGAAGGCGATTTTCGATATTCAGCAACCCGGCGCCAGTTGGGAGGATTTCTTCGACCGCCACGCTCTGGCTTTCCGCCACACCGTCGACTCGCTCATTACGCTCGCTAAGGTCAACGTTACCCCTTTCGCCCAACTGGAGCGCAAGTTTCCGCCGATCGTCGTCACGCGGGCGCCTGATACGCGAGTGAGCCGCCTGTTTACGAAACTGATGCCGGAATATGGCTTTTCAAAGCACGATCTCGACCTCGCCCGGCGGCTATGGCACGATTTCAGCCAACTGGCGGTCAACGCGATCCGCAAGCCCGGAGCCTGGGCGGCCGCAGTCGTGTACGCGTACGCCCAGATCAATTCTCCCCAGGGGATATCGGCCGAACAACTGGCCGCCGATTTCGACGTATCGACCTCCAGCGTTTACGCCAACCGCGATAAGATTTTCCGGGTACTCGATCTGACGAAATTCGATCCCCGTTATCTCAATGAAGAGGGGTTCGTGTATTCCTTATTCATGTCCTGACGGGAGGGAGTATGATGAAATGTCCGACTTGCGGCCGGGATACTGCGTCGCATGAAACCGGCTGCCCGTATTGCCGGGACAGCGAAGCCCAGGTCAAGGTGCTCACTCCGGCTGAGCGCGAAAATTTCCAGGGGGTTACTCTGGACGACGGACCGGAGGATGAGCGCCGGGACCGATATGATAACGCCGGACAGCGCCAGCGAGTCTATGTTCGCCATGTTTCCTTCGGCGGCAAGTCGAGCCTGCTGACCAAGCTCGTTCTCCTGGCCGTCGTCGCCGTAGTCGTGTTCGTCGTCCTGCCGATGTTCTTCCTCTTTTTCGCCGCCGTCGGCCTGGTATGGTTCATTGCCAGCCTGCTGCGCCGTTGAGGAAATGATCGCGTCGAAGTCAAAAGCCGCCTTGAGGGCGGCTTTTTCGCTGCTTAGAATGAGCCTGTATTGTTGTAAGTGGGCGTCGTTCTGTTCTTGAAGACTTCAAGCACTTCGTCGATGTCGACAAGCAACTGGGCTTTGTCGTGGGGCAGCGTTCCTGCGAGAGGCAGAAAGTTAGAGACGTGGTTGCTGCGGAAGATGCAGGGGCTGGCTACGTCGACATGCTCCACCATCAGTTTGAGTTCCTGCAGCAGGCCGAGGGGGGAGAGGGGGTGGAAGTCGCCCCGGTCGGCCGCGGCCCTGAGTGGGGTGCCGTCATGGAGCATGAGGGTGAGGGCGCTGAGCATCGTAGGGCTGATTGCGCTCACTACCCGGGCTGTGCCGAGAGCGTGTTCGCGGCTGCGCTCGGCGCCGCCCAGACCGAGGATGACCATGACCGACAGCTTGATGCCGGCCGCTAAGACCCGGCGTCCGGCGTCGATCATCTCGGCGGCGGTGCCGCCTTTGGAGACCCGGGTGAGCACTTCGTCGTCGCCGCTTTCGACGCCGAGGTAGATGATCTGCAGGCCGGCCGCCTTGAGGGCAGCCAGTTCGTCGGGCGTCTTGCGCAGGATATCTTTGGGGCCGCCGTAGCAGGTCACGCGGGCGAGCTTGGGGAAAGAAGCCCGCAGTTTGGCGAGAATGGCTAGCAGGCGGTCGGTTTTCAGCACGAGAGCGTTGCCGTCGGCCAGGAATATGCGCCGCGTTTCCGGCCAGTGGCGGGCCGCCGTGTCGATGAGCGCCGTCACTTCTTCCTCGGGACGGGACCGGAATTGCACTTCGCGGTACATGCCGCAGAAGGAGCATGCGTTATGGGAACAACCGATGGTCACTCTGAGGATGAGGCTGTTGGCTTCGGAAGGGGGGCGGAAGACCATGCCTTCGGCGTTGTCGAGATACATTTTGCGTTAATCCTCCCAATATGGGTTTGGACTCCCTCATGTTACGGCAAGGAGTTTTTCTTTGAGTTTATGGTACCTGGCAGTGAAGTAAGGTCCGTTCTGGGCTTCGCGGTGGTCGAAGCCGTAGACCCGGCGGCTGATGGCGAGCACCGGCGGCGCCTGGATTCGCTTGGCCACCGCCATGCCGGTGTAAAGCCGCCACCATTTTTCGAGGTCGGCGATGAATTCCGCGGCCGTCGGGAAGAGGCGGGCGGTAAGGCCGTCTTCGCAGCCCAGCCGCGTTTCCAGCTCGCCGGCCGCGTACCAGCAGAGGATGTCCTCGGGGGTAGCCCTGTCCCACCATTCCATAAAAGCCCGGAAGAGATAGTCGTGGTAAGGGTATATCAGCGGATCCCCCTTGCCCTCGTCCACCGCCTGGGCGTGGGATAGCTCTGCGCTCGGGACGAGGCGGAAGACGGATGCCGGGATAATCTCGCGGCCGAAGACGCTTGTGTTGATATATTCGGCGACGGCGTATACCTGGTGTTTCCAGAGATCGGCCAGCGCGGCCAGGAATCCGGCCTGATCGCCGTAGAGCGTGGCGTAGCCGACGGTAATCTCGCTCTTGTTGGCGTTGCAGGTGAAGCCGCCGCCGAACGCCGCCGCCAGACCGGCCAGGACGCGCGCTGAACGGTCGCGGGCCTGGATATTCTCGGTCATGAAAGGGGTGACGGTCAGGTGGAAGCGGCTGCCGTCCCTCATGTTCACGATTTCCGTGCGGCTTAGCTGCTCCACGGTGAAATCGACCGCCTCCTGGATGGGCAAGACGGCGTACAGGCAGCCGAGGTTCTTCGCCAGTTCCGCGGCAAGGTTCTTGGTGGTGGCGGAGTTGTAGACGCTGGGCAGATTGGCGAGCAGCACCTTATCAGGTCCGAGGATGTTGGTGTACAGCGCTGCCGCGACAGCGGAGTCGATGCCGCCGGATACGCCGATAACGACCCGGTCCAGGCCGATCTGGGCCAGGAAATTGGCTACGCCGTAACGGAGCGTTTGGAAAATGGCTGCGATCCCCTGATCGTCCGGAACGGTCACCGGCGCAAGGTTTTCACTTCGTGTATCGAGGTCAAGGTCGACCGTCATCATGGTCGGGGCGAACGGCGGGCAGTAGGCGACGATTTGGCCGCCGCCGTCGTAGACGGTGCTGAAGCCGTCGAAGGTGTACACCGTTTTGCCGTTGTTCTGCAGGCCGACATTGTTAATATAAATTAAGGGGATGCCGTTTTCCTGCGCTTGTTTGGAGAAGACGCGGTTGCGCTTGTTGTTTTTGCCGAGGGTGAAAGGCGAGCTGGAAATGTTGACGATAAGCTCGGCGCCAGCGCTTTTCAGGATTGTGACGGGTTTGAGGCCGTAGTCGTCGCTCCAGCCGTCTTCGCAGAGGATGCAGCCGATATTGACGGTGTGGCCGCCGATGTTTACGGCGACCGGACGGAGAAGATCGGCCGGCTGTCGTCCAAGGTCCAGAGCCAGTTTGCGCAGGCTGTAGAAATGCCTGGAGTCGTCGAATTCCCGGTAGTTGGGCTGGAGGGACTTGATGCGGAACTTGTAGGGAAACTGCTCGCCGCCAAGTAATTGGCCGTCCTGGGCGACGAAAAAGGCGTTGTATTTTCGCACCCGGCCGTCATCGCCGCGTTTCGCCCAGTCGACACCGACATTGCCGAACATGACGCACAGGCCGCGGGAGGCGGCGACGATGCGGCGCCCGTATTCCTCGCAATCTTTGAGAAAGGCTTGTTGCTCCCATGTATCGCCGAGCAGGTAGCCGGGAACGGCCATTTCCGGGAAAACCACCAAATCTGCCTGCTGCCCGCGAGCTTCGTCGATCATTGTCAACATGGCGGCGCTATTCAGATCCGGTCGTCCCGGTATTACCTCCATTTGGGCCAGGGCGATTCTAACCAACAGAAAGTTCACCTCGCGTGTTGCCGATCAGGAATTTTACGGCACGTTAGTAAGAAACAGGAATGTTTGCGGCTGCTGTGGAAATGCTGTTATTATCATTCTCTGCCGGCAGGTTTATTCCTTTTCGCCCGGGGCAAAAAACGCGTTCCGTGCAGCCGGGCGGACTGCGGTGAGAGGCAGGCTTTATAAACAGCTAAAGGAGATGACAAGATGTTTGACAAAGTACTGGCTGCGGCCAGACGGATCGACGGTGTAGCCCACCGCACACCGGTTATGACGTCCAGGCTTCTTAACGGGGTTACCGGCAACACCGTATACCTCAAGTGCGAGAACTTCCAGCGGATGGGGGCTTTCAAATTCCGGGGCGCGTACAACGCCGTTACAGCGCTGCCGCCTGAAGAGCGTGCGCGGGGCGTCGTGACTTATTCCTCCGGCAACCACGCCCAGGCAATCGCCCTCACCGGCAAGTTGCTGGGCATTGCCACGACCGTTATCATGCCCTCCGACGCACCGGCGGTGAAGTTTGCCGCCACCGAAGGCTACGGGGCGACGATAGTTAAGTACGACAAAGAGAAAACGACGCGGGAGAAGGTGGCCGACGAGCTGACCGCCCAATACGGTTATACGCTGATCCCGCCCTTCGATCACGAGGAGGTCGTTGCGGGACAGGGGACAGCCGCCAAGGAACTCATCGAGGACACCGGCAGCCTGGATTACTTATTCTCTCCCTGCGGCGGCGGCGGGTTGCTTTCCGGCACCGCCATCAGCGCCAAGCATCTTCTGCCAGATTGCCGGGTTATCGGCGTCGAGCCCGAGTTGGCCGACGATGCCGTCCGTTCGTTCAAAACGGGCGAACTGCACACCGTGCATAACCCGCCCACGATCGCCGACGGTCTCCGCACGCCCTCGCTGGGGAAAATAACTTTTCCGCTTGTGCGCAAGTATGTCGATGATATGGTTACCGTCAGTGAAGAGGAAATAATCAGTACGATGTACTATCTGTGGACCCGTCTCAAAATAGTGGTAGAGCCCTCGGGGGCCGTCTCGCTCGCTCCTCTGTTCCACCGCAAGCTGCCCATCGTCGGCAAGCGGGTCGGCGTCATCCTCAGCGGCGGCAACGTCGATGTTCGTGAGGTCGGCAAACTGTTTGCAGCGGTTAGCGGCTGACTACAAGGAAAAATTTGCGGTCGCTGGAAAGATTTACAGGGAAATGGTCGAGAGTGGCGAACTATACATAAAGCAGTACCAAGTCCAAAGGGGAGATACCTTCGATGCGTCGCCTTTTTTTCGCACTAGTCGTTTTGTTGCTTGCCGGCCTGCTGTCCGCGACGACGGTAGCCCATGCAGATGAAGGGACGGCAATCCGCAGGCCGACGGTCGCCATGCTGCCGGTAATCAACAACTCCGGCCAGAAACGGACCGAATACATTACCGATATCGTCACCGAAGCCCTTTACGTCAAGTTCGGCACCGGCCGTTACCTGCTTGTGGACGGTCAGGCGCTGAATGATGCCCTGCGCCGCCAGGGTATCGACGATGTTCGCGCGGCCAGCGACGCCGCCCTTATCGGCGCTCTGAGGAACCTGGGAATCGATTACGCGGTCAGGGCTGAGATTCACCCGCTTATCATCCGGCAACGGGTTCATTTTCCCGACATTTTCCTGCTTATGAAGGCTTGGTCGGCTTCTGTGCCGGTCACTTTCACCGCCACCAACGTCCGTACCGGCGGCTACGCGTACGAGGCGTATATCAACGAATATGCCAAACACGATTTCTTCATCGGGTTCGCCGACCGTCATCAGGCAATCCGCCTCGCCCTTGATAAGGTCGTGGAGAAGTTTGCCCTGGAGCAGATCAATCTCGAATAGGGAGCAAACTTCCAGAAACAGGTTTGACTAAAGAGACGGGCGATTGGTATAATAACTCAAAATATCATACGGCAGAGGTGCCCCCGCCAAACGGGGGATAATAGGGAAGTCGGAGCATGTCCCATGCTGCCACGCGGTCCCGCCACTGTACCGGGGAGAGCCTGCACAGCCACTCGCGAGGGGAAGGCGCAGGCGTCGAAGAACCGGGAGCCAGGAGACCTGCCTTTGCCGTCGATACGAACCTTCGCGGAAAGGTGAGTAATCTCCCGGTTATTTTTGGCTTTTCGGGGGTTATTCACCCCTGAGAGGCTTTTGCTTTTTTAGGAGGGATATCATGAAGTTGCTCAAGGAAACACTGGCCTCGATTGTGCCGCTTGACGACGGCGTAATGGCCAAAGTTCAGGTTAGGCTGGACAGCCTTACCAAGCCGCCGGGCAGCCTGGGCAGGCTGGAGGATATCATCCGCCAGTACGCAGGCGTCACCGGCGAGGAGCGGCCCGCCATCCCCAGGAAGTGCATGGTGCTGGCAGCCGCCGACCACGGCGTAGCCCGGCTGGGGCTCAGCGCTTACCCGATCGAGACGACGATCCACATGACCCGCAATTACCTCCTTTCCCAAGGGGCCGGCGCCAACGCCCTGGCAAAATTCTGCGGCGCCGACATGGTTGTCGTCGATATGGGTGTGGCGGGCGACCTGTCTGACGTTCCCGGCCTGTGGCACCGCAAGATCGCACACGGCACCGCCGATTTTACCCAGGGACCGGCTATGTCGAGGGAGCAGGCGATTCAGGCGATTGAAACCGGTATCGAAATCGTCGTAGATCGGTGCGGAAACGGCTACCGCTGTTTCAGCATCGGCGAGATGGGGATCGGCAACACAACATCCAGCGCGGCCATTGTTGCGGCTTTCACGGGGATAACTCCCGAGCAGGCAACCGGCCGCGGCACCGGCATCTCGGACAGTCGCCTGGCCATTAAAATCGACGCCGTCAGGCGGGGTTTGGCGGTCAACCGCCCCGACCGCACCGACGGGCTTGACATCCTGGCCACAGTCGGTGGCTTCGAAATCGGTGCCTTGGCCGGGGTGATCCTCGGCGCCGCAGCCCATCGCTGCCTTGTCGTCATCGACGGCTTCAACGCCAGCGCCGCCGCCCTCATCGCGACGTCCTTGGCCGCCGACGCACGGGAGTATCTGCTGGCGTCCCATCTCTCCGCCGAGCCGGCCCACACGAAGATGCTCGAATATCTCGGTCTCGAAGCTTACATCGATATGGGGCTTCGCCTCGGTGAGGCCACCGGCGCTTCGCTGGCCATGAACCTTCTCGACGCGGCGATCAAGATGCTGGACGAGATGGCCACCTTTGCCGAGGCCGGCGTTTGCCGCGAGAGCCAGGAGGTCTTGAAATCATGCTGAAGGACACGATTGCCTCGATAGGTCCCCTGGACGAGGCGGCGATGGCCGCCTGTCAGCTGCGGATCGACAACCTGACCAAGCCGCTGGGCAGCCTGCACGGCCTTGAGCAGTTGGCTGTCCGGATGGCCGGCATAACCGGCCGCCCCAGACCGCGGGATTTGGGGAAATACATCATCCTGATGGCCGCTGACCACGGCGTGGTCGCCGAAGGGGTAAGCGCCTACCCACGTGAGGTTACCCCCCAGATGGTGGTCAACTTCTTGCACGGCGGCGCCGCTATCAACGCTTTCGCCCGCCACGCCGGAGCCCAACTGATTCTTGTCGATATCGGCGTTGGCGTCGAATTGCCCCAGATGGTCGGCCTGTACCGCGAGAAAATCGCTCCCGGCACCGCCAACATCGCCCGTGGTCCGGCAATGACCCGCGAGCAGGCTTTGCGGGCGATCGAAGTGGGCGTCAGAATGGCCCGGGTTGCCGTCGGACAGGGCGCGGAAGTCATTGGTCTCGGCGAGATGGGGATTGGCAACACGACGCCCAGCACGGCGATAATCGCCTGTTACAGCCGCAAAACCCTGTCCGAGCTCACCGGCCGCGGGACGGGGCTGTCGGCCGCCGCCATCGCCTATAAAGCGGATGTCATCGGCCGCGCCATCGCCGTGAACCGGCCCGACCCCTCTGACGCCCTAGACGTGCTCGCCAAAGTCGGCGGTTTCGAGATCGCCGGCCTGGTGGGCGTCATTCTCGGCGCCGCCGCCTGCCGGGCGGCAGTGGTGCTCGACGGTATTATAACGAGCGCCGCAGCGCTTTTGGCGGTGAAGCTCGCTCCCGCAGCCAGAGATTATCTCGTCGGTTCGCATTTTTCCTGCGAGCCGGCTCACAAGGAAGCCTTGAAACTTATTGGCCTTGACGCCTACCTTCATCTCAATATGAGACTGGGGGAGGGGACCGGCGCGGCCCTCGGCATGCGGCTGATCGATGCCGGCCTTCACGTGCTTAACGACATGAAGACCTTCGGCGAGGCGGCGGTGGCGGTTGCCCAGGACGGGCCGGGGGCGCTGCGGCAGAGGACGGATGTATAGTACCCGAAAAAGACGAAAGCACTCCTAATACGGAGTGCTTTTTTAGTGAGGGATAATGTTTGGTTGGCAGCTTCTTTAGGTAACCGGTTCCTCTTGAACTACTTAAGCATCTTTCCCTTTAGTCGGCGGGAACCCTGGGGCAATGGCGATGATCTGGCAGAAGTTGATGAACACGATCTGGCCTTCTTGAAACGCGACGACGGACGGGCCGGGGGGGCCTCCCACTTCGACATCCTCTTCCAATTCAAGCTCAAGGAAGGTGTCGCACTCTACATCGTCTTTGTGATTGTGATCGTCGCATTTGTCTTTGCCCCTGTCATCGCAGCACTCACACTTTAATTTGACCCTGCAATCAACGATCTGGCCGACAAACAGAAAGCCGTCATCGGTAAGAACCGTTACCGTTTGACCCACGTTAAACGTTTGTCCTCTGTCCACCATTTGCAATCCTCCTGTTAGAGTCGCTGGGACTCCAGAATTTTAGGGTAAATCTACTGTATGATATTCGTCGTAGACGGTAAAGGTGCTATGTAAATATTTAGCCCGTGGTTGATGGCTCTCCAGCCGCCGCCTCACCATTTCAGTGGTCTTCCCATATCATATTTAAGAAGGAAGAGGTGAGGAGGGTCATTTTGGACGAGACGAGTATCCCACGTAAAATCAGACTTCCCAGCCACGTCGCCGCCTTTCGCTGCGCCCAATGCGGCGAATGCTGCACCAATAAGTGGCGGATCAAAATCGATGCCGTGTCCTTTGACAAGCTGTGTAAAAAACTCGCAGAACTTGGTAGACAAAAGGAACTAGAGGACAATTTCATAAGTGGTTACATTGCCCCCCGGTTTCGGTTTCTCCCTAACGGGAAGTGTCCCTATCTATCGGACAAAAACCTATGCCGCATCCAGCTCGAGCTTGGCGGAGACTATCTGTTCGACATCTGCAAGGTTTATCCGCGCCATGTATTCGCCTCTCAGGACGCGCTGGAATTTTCTTTGTCGCTTTCCTGTCCAACAGCGGTAAAAACGTTGCAGCAAGGCAAGATAACGATTGCCGAAACCGATTGGCCGATAAAGGACGGGCAAGGACCGGAATTTTTCTTTATGCAGCCGAACACTATCCAGCGCTATTACCCTGAACGAAGCCCTGTAGGCAATCCGCTTCTGCCTTACTCTCTGCTCGAAGACCGGTTTATCGAACTGCTCCAGGATCGGAGAAGCCTCGTTGGCCCGCGGATGGTCGCCCTGGGGCAGGAACTCGGGCGACTGGTTCCCGGAGGCGAACCACAGAAGTCGGACGGGTCAGGGAACTTGAGAGAACATTTAGCCCAGCTTTTTAAGATGGCAAATATTTTTTTGGTGAACTCCCGTTCGCCGGCAAGCTCGCAAACTCTCTGTCAGAGACTGCTTCCTCTATCGGCCGATCCGCCACACCCCACGGAAAGCGCCAAAAGTGCGGCCCGGCCTAAATTAACGCTGCCGCGCCCTGACCAATACCGGCAAATGGTCGAGCGATACTATTATTCGTCCTGCGATGTCGGCGAAGGTATCCTGGAGAACTATCTAGTTAATTTCGTATTGGATAAAAGCTTTTATCTGCGGCCGCCGCACCTCGCCTACTACCGGATGGCTTTCGCCTATGCCGCTATCGTTGCCTTCAGTGTCGGACTCGGTATTTCCACAAACCGGACCGTAGACGAGCAAACCGTGTTGCAGGCGGTTTACGATGTAGAGAACATCTTTTACGGCACTTGGTTTTATCCGTACGCCGCCGCGACCAATGCCGGGAAAAGCCCGCGGCAGATTCTGGAACGTGGTCTGCTCCTGGCCGCCATATAGTCGGTGGAGGGAGTATCAACGCGAATTTGGTCTGACCGGTAAATCTGCTGGCGAAATGATTCCCTTGCGCAGTCGCTTTTTGTGTTGATTCAGCATAAATTGTAATAAAGCAACCATAGAGGGAGGAGAAGAGCATATGGGATTCTTCGATGACATATGCAATCGACATTGGTGTGAAGAGCTGATCTGCGCCTGCGGCAACAACGTTGTGGTGTTCACCGCCGACGGATTCACCTTCTTCGGCCTGCTCGACCGGGTGGAAGACGGTATAATCATTCTGCTTCCGGCGGCCGGAGAAGACGACGTTATCGTAATTACCGCCGGTGGCGAGGAAGAGGAAGAAGACCTGTCGTTCATCGATATCTGTACTGTTGTAGCAATATCGAAGAACGTACAGAAAAACCCGTTCAATTGTGAAAAGAATGAGGCTTAAAGGAGGGAAATAGAAGTGAGTGACGAACCGGTTGCCCGTGATAGCACGTGCCGCCTCATCCATATCTTGAAGCGCCTGGAAGGCGAGGAAGACGTAAACATAAGAACGGTAGGGGGATTCCAGTTCGAACTGGGGCGGCTTGTTCGCGTGGAGGATAGATTGGCCCTCGGTTCAGACGTCGAGGCGGATCTTCCCGGCGGAGACGAAATTGATTTGGGTAATATCACCATTAATCTTTGTGCTGTTACTTCCGTAGGTGAAGACTAAATAAAGCGACCACGAACCGGAACCACAAGGTTCCGGTTCTTCTCTGCTATTAGCTTCGTCGAAGCCAAGACAGGCAGGAAAAGCCATCTGCCAGGGGGAAATATACTCCCTACACGGAGCCTATGGAGTGACGATGATGCATGACCAGTTCAGACAGCAACCCGCCATCCTCGACCACCTCGACAACTGCATCGAGCAGGCTGTGACCGTTTACCTCGATGCGGTCGGTGGCTGCCAAGTGACCTTGACCACCTGGGAGCGCCGGAACGGCTGCTGGCTGCCGGTTTGCGAAGCGGCGGCAGTCATCGGACGGAGCGGCTTTATTCCACCAGCCGATAAAATCGAAGGCGACGGCGGTACGCCAACAGGCGTCTATCCCCTCAGCCTTGTTTTTGGCTACGCGGCCACTGCTCACACCGCAATGCCTTACCGTCAGATTACAGTAAAGGACTATTGGGTCGACGACCCCGCATCGCCGCAGTACAACACCTGGATTAGCGGCAGACTACAGGCCTCGTCGTGGGAGACGATGCTACGAACGGACGGCCTCTACCGCCACGGGATCGTCGTGGAGTATAACACCCGGCCGGTGATTCCGGGCAAGGGCAGCGCGATCTTCGTCCACCTGTGGCGTGGGCCCGGGGAACCTACGAGTGGCTGCGTCGCTATGGCCGAGGCCGATCTCCTGGAGATTATCGCCTGGTTGGAGCCTGGGAAGAGGCCGGTGATTGTCCTCGGCGTGCAGTAATCTCCTTGCACCTTCCGGTAGACTATGTTATAATCACTTTCAACAACCGCACATTACAAAAACCGTGAACAGGAAAAGTAGGCATGACGCCTTGTCGCAGAGAGCCGGGGTTGGTGGGAGCCCGGTACGGGTAAGATGCCGAAGTTCTCCTGGGAGTTGCAAACTGAAGCCCGCAAGGGTGGTAGGGGATGCCGGGAACCTTCGCCGTTACAAGAAGGGGGGTATCGGTTTCGGCCCGTACCCTTGAGGTGACCCGCCGTTTGGCGGGTAACAAAGGTGGTACCGCGAGCGAAGCCCTCGTCCTTTACGGACGAGGGCTTTTTTGTTTTTCCCGGATAAAGGACCAATATATATTTGAGGAGGAGATCACTGTGACAACAACCAGACCGCAACCGGCTGCCGAGCCCAAAGTAGCTTACCTCGGACCCCGCGGCACCTTCAGCGAGGAAATCGCGCTCAGCTTTTACCGGGGGGTCGAGGGATACTTTACACCGTACGCGAGCATTGACGCCGTGATCCGGGCGGTGGCCGACGGCGAGGCGGCGGAGGGTATCGTCCCGGTGGAAAACTCCCTCGACGGCTCAGTGAATATCACCCTCGACACACTGGCCCACGAAGTGGATCTCCGCATCGTCAAGGAGATGATACTGCCCATCCGCCACAATCTGCTGACGCGGGACGATACAAAGCACATCAACGTTATCCTCTCCCACCCCCAGGCTCTCGCCCAATGCCGCAACTACCTGCGCGAGCATTACCCCGGCGCCGAACTGGTCGCTGTGGAGAGCACCGCGGCCGCAGCCTATCAGGTGGCAGGCGGCGCCAAGAATACGGCCGCGATCGGCAGCCTGCGGGCCGCCCGGCTTTATAGTCTCGCGGTGACGGCTACGGAAATCCAGGATAATCCGCACAACAGCACGCGCTTTATCGTTCTCGCCTGCGATGCGGCGACAGCGGGCGGGCCGGGTTGCAAAACCTCGCTCATTTGCCAGATCAACGGCGAGAAGCCAGGCAGTTTGCATGATATTCTCGGCGAATTCGCCTGCCGCCAGGTCAATTTGACGAAGATCGAGTCCCGGCCCGCGCGCACCGGCCTGGGGCAGTATATCTTCTTCCTGGATGCCGAAGGCAGCCTGGAGGACGACAATGTCCGTGAAGCGGTAGAGGCCGTCTGCAAGAAAAGCCTATGGTTCAAGAGCCTCGGCTCATATCCCGTGTATATGGTCAAATATCAGGACGACTGAGGAGGTTCACCATGGTAATCGTAATGAAACATGATGCTACCGACAGCCACATCAGCCACGTCGTCGGCCGCGTCGAGGCAGCCGGCCTATCGACCTGCCTGTCGCGCGGACAGGACAGGACGCTGATCGGCATCGTCGGCGACAAGCGGCTGATCGTTACCCTGCCGGTGGAAGCTTTTCCGGGCGTGGAAAAGGTGCTGCCGGTCACCGACAGCTATAAATTGGCCAGTCGGCAGTTCCGTCCCGAGGCATCGGTTATCGACGTCGGTGGAGTTGAGATCGGCGGCGGGAAGCTGGTCGTCATGGCCGGGCCGTGCGCCGTGGAAAGCCGCACGCAGCTTCTCGAGGCAGCCGAAATCGCCAGAGAGGGCGGTGCGCAGTTCCTGCGGGGCGGTGCTTTTAAACCGCGTACTTCGCCGTATTCGTTCCAGGGCCTGGAGCGCCAGGGCCTTGAGTATTTAGCAGAGGCCCGCGACGCTACCGGCCTGAAAATAGTAACCGAGGTCGTAGACGTGACCTCGGTTGCGATGGTGGCGGAATATGCCGATGTACTTCAGGTCGGCGCCCGCAACATGCAGAACTTCAAGCTGCTGCAGGCGGTCGGCCAGGCGGGCAAGCCGGTGCTTCTCAAACGGGGGATCGCGGCTACAATCAGCGAGTGGCTGCACGCCGCCGAATATATCCTCAGCGAGGGCAACTTCCGGGTCATGCTCTGCGAACGGGGCATCCGCACATTCGAGGAATACACCCGCAATACCCTGGACTTAAGCGCGGTCGTGGCGGCAAAAAAGCTCAGCCACCTGCCGGTCGTCGTCGATCCAAGCCACGGCACCGGCCGCCGCGAGCTTGTCGGGCCGATGGCGCTGGCCGCTGTGGCCGCGGGCGCCGACGGTCTGATGGTCGAAATGCACCCCAACCCGGCTGAGGCTCTTTCCGACGGGCCCCAGTCCCTCGATCCCAATCAGTACCGAGAACTGATGGCGGCGGTGTTTTCGTTGGCCGCCTTTCTCCGCCCGGCGGTGTAGTTAGCGGATTACGTGATGGATGCGGAGCTCGGGGTCGTCGGCCAGATCCAGGACCGCGCCGCTCGTGAGCTGAACGATCGAGCGGGAAGGCGACACCGGGTTAAGGTAGACCACCCGGGCTTCGCGGCCGTCGTTTAGGGCGACGATATTGCCGCACAGGAAGTTGAGCATCCGCCCGGAGAACAACAAGCATATTTCCGGGTCGGCCTGGTGCTTGGCGTCGTTGACTGTCTCCAGACCCGAATAGGGGCTGTAAACGGCGCACGGGTTGCGGTTTATCGTCAGGGCTTCATCGTAGATGTCGGCGACGGCGACGATTTTGGCGTAGGGGTGGATCTTTTCCCCCGGCAGGCTCAGCGGGTAGCCGCTACGGTCGTTACGCTCGTGGTGCTGGGCGATGGCGGCTTTAACGCTGGCGGCGAGATCAAGGCCCTTGACAAGCTCGAAGCCGTAGCGGACATGCTGCTTGTAGTGGGCGTAGTCGTTGGGAGGCAGCAGGTTGGTGCGGTGGAGAAGGGATTGCGGGAGCTGGGATTTGCCGACATCGTGGAGTAGGCCGGCTAGGGAAACGGCGTTGACCACTTCCGGCGGGTAGTTCATCCAGGTAGCGATGAGAGCGGCGATGACGCCGACGTTGACACTGTGCTGGAAAGTGGCGTCGTCGCAGGGCGGCAGGTCGTAAAGCCGGTCGACGACGTTGCCGGCCGCCTGAACGCCTGCGGCCAATTCGTCGGCGGTGGCCGTGAAGGCTTCCAGGGGCATTTCCTGGCTGGCCCTCAGGTCGGAAAACGCACTCTGAACGACACTGACCGACTTGTTGTAGCTGTTGACAAACTGCTCGACCTCTCGACTGAGGATGGGGTTGACGGGTACTTCGCTGACGATATTGGCAACGGCGATTTGCCAGTTTTTCAACTTGTTGATGGTATGGCTGCTGACGATAGTTCCGGCGCCGATCAGAACAGCGCCGTCTCCTGAGAGGAGGTCATGGGCTAGTTCCATTCCCGGTACGAGTTGATTGACATGGAGCTGCACCGTTCTACGCAGGGCTTCCCTTTGTGTCATTCACACAGTCTCCTCAGAAGTAATTCCTATTTATGGTAAGTACGACGGTTGAGCGGTTTTTCCTTTATCAATTTCGGGGAAAGAATACTTTTTTCGCGAAAATGACTATTTTCATTTAGCGGTTTGTCATTGTCCCCGGCAGGGATTATTGCGCATGGAAAAGAAGATAATAAGAAATATTAGGTAATGCGCCAGAAAAAATAAATGTGAGGTGACGCCAATGACCAACTGCTCGACGATCGTGGCAATTCTCCAAGAGAACCGCGTCGAGACCGCCCCGAAGGTTCAGGACATTCTCACCGAATTTGGCTGCTTCATCAGGGTAAGGCTCGGACTGCATGATGCCGCAATCGACCAATGCACCAACACCGGCCTCATCCTTCTCCAGCTTTGCGGTGAGAACATCCCTGTCAAAGACATGGAGAAAAAGCTCAACGCCATCCCCAACGTCAAGGTTAAGACAATGAGCCTGGATTTCTAAAGGAACCTTAGCTGCCGGGAGGCCGCGGGCGCAGGTGCCCGCGGCTTCGCGCGTGCAGTCGATTACCCGCCTTGACAAACGCAGGAAGAGTATATATGATTTTGAGAAAAAATAGAAAATAAACGCGAGGTGTTCCCATTGACCGCTAAAGTGTACTTTCTTCCCGTGTCCGACGGCCTGCCGATCAGCGAGCAGGCGGTGGCGATGGACAGGATCTATACGGCGTCCGGCGCCGAGGCCGTAATCGCCGCCAAGGATTTCGTAGCCGTGAAGCTTCATGTCGGCGAAAAGAAGAACACCACCCACATAAAGCCCGAACTTATCAAGCTGCTGGTTGACAGGGTCAAGGACAAAGGCGGCGTCCCCTTCCTCACCGAGACGTCCACCCTCTACAAAGGCGAACGGGAGAACGCCGTAAAGCACATTCTTCACGCCCACCGCCACGGTTTCGGCATCGACAGCGTCGGCGCCCCGTTCATAATGGCCGACGGTCTCACCGGCAACACCGAGTACGAGGTGGCGATCGACGGCGAATTGCATAAAAGCGTCAAAGTCGCGCGCGAAATAATGAGCGCGGATACACTCATCGCCGTGGCTCATCCCACCGGGCATCCTGCTGCCGGATTGGGCGCTTGCCTCAAGAACCTCGGCATGGGGTTGGCCAGCCGCATGGGCAAAATGCGCCAGCATTCGGCGATGCTGCCCGAAGTGCTCACCGACAAGTGCCGCTTCTGCGGGAAGTGCATCAAGTGGTGCCCGCGCGATGCTATCGTCGAGAAGGACGGCAAAGCGTATATAATGACGGAGAAATGCATCGGTTGCGGCGAATGCCTGGCTATGTGCCGTTTCGACGCCGTCAGCTACGACTGGGGGGCGGAATCGGGCTACATGCAGCGCAGCATGGCCGAGCACGCCTATGGGGCAATCGTCGGCAAGAAGGGCAAGTGCTTTTTCTTTAATGTCATGATCGACATGACCAAAGACTGCGACTGTTTCAACGTCGACCAACGCAAGCTCATACCAGACATCGGCATCCTCGCTTCCGACGACCCGGTAGCCATCGACAAAGCAACCCTCGATCTCACCGCCAAGGCCCACGGTCAGTCGCTGGCCCAGTTGGCTTACGCCAAGCATGATGCCATGATCCAGATCGAGCACGCCGCCAAGGTCGGCATGGGCTCCCTCGAATACGAGTTGATCGAGGTAAAATGAGGTAATCAGCGTGAAAACCAACGCCGCCCGAATTCTCGACGGGCTCAAATTAACCTATCGGCTCATAGAATATCCGGTGGACGAAAACGACCTCAGCGCCGAGAGCGTCGCCGCTAAGGTCGGCATGCCGTCCGAGCAGGTTTTTAAGACGCTTGTCGCCAAAGGTGACAAAACGGGCGTCATACTGGCCTGCATTCCCGGTTCGTTCGAGCTTGACCTTAAGGCCCTGGCCACGGTCAGCGGCAACAAGAAGGTTGACATGGTGCCGCTTAAAGAGGTTCAGAGCCTGACCGGCTACATCCGCGGCGGTGTTTCCCCCGTCGGCACCAAAAAGCGGTATCCCACCTATTTCGACGAAACTATCCTCGTCTGGCCGGAGATATCGGTTAGCGCCGGTGTGCGCGGCTGCCAGATGGTGTTGACGCCGGACGACGTCCTGGCGGCGGTGGGCGGCAAAACAGGCGCGATCGCCAGGACGAAAACATGACAGGGGGAATCAGGGCAACCTTCCCCGGAAATTGAGGTGTGATATGCTATATCATAGTACCCGCGGCGGCCGGGAGAAGTTGACGGCGGCGGCGGCGATCAAGACCGGCATCGCTCCCGATGGCGGCCTGTTCGTTCCCGAGGCGGTGCCGGTGATCGATCGGAATTTCCTCGACGCTCTCCTGCCGCTCAGCTACCGGCAACGCGCCGTAAGCATTCTCGAGCTTTTTCTCGCCGACTTCTCGCAGGAGGAGATAGCCGCCTGCGTTGACGCCGCGTACGGCGCGGCCAAGTTCGACCACCCCGCGGTTGCCCCGGTCGTCTCGCTGGACGGCGATACCCATATGCTTGAGCTGTGGCACGGACCGACCAGCGCTTTCAAAGACATGGCGCTGCAGATACTGCCCCAGCTGCTGGTGCGCGCGCTGGCCAAGACCGGGGAAACGGCCGAGATCGTCATCCTTGTGGCCACCTCGGGCGATACCGGCAAGGCCGCTCTCGAAGGTTTCCGCGATGTGGAGCGGACCCGCATCATCGTCTTCTTTCCCCACGAAGGGGTCAGCGAGATGCAACGCCTTCAGATGGTCACCCAGGAAGGCGGCAATGTCGCTGTAGTGGCGGTGCGCGGCAATTTCGACGATACCCAGTCCGGCGTCAAGCGAATTTTCGGCGACCGCGTGGCCGGCGAGCAACTCGCAGCCCGCGGCTTCAAACTTTCTTCCGCCAATTCGATCAACTGGGGGCGCCTGCTGCCGCAGATAGTCTACTATTTCAGCGCTTACGCCGATCTGCTCAAGGGTGGAACTATCTCCGCCGGACAGCCGGTCAACTTTGTTGTGCCCACTGGCAATTTTGGCAACATCCTTGCCGGCTATTACGCCAAACTTATGGGGCTGCCGGTCAACAGGCTGGTCTGCGCGGCCAACGCCAATAATGTGCTAACCGATTTCCTCCGCACCGGGGTCTATGACCGCCGGCGCAGTTTCCACAAAACTCTGTCCCCCTCCATGGATATCCTTATCTCCAGTAACCTGGAAAGGCTCCTGTATCACGTCACCGGCGGCGACTCCGCCCAGGTGGCGGCATGGATGGAACAGCTTAATCAGGACGGCGTCTACCGTGTGGAGGGACAGCCGCTGGCGTCAATCCAGGATACCTTCTGGTCGGATTGGGCCGGCGACCGGGGCACGACCGACGAAATCAGGGCTGTATACGACCGGCACCGCTATCTGGTAGATCCCCACACCGCGGTGGCGACCCGCGTTTTGAAGGCTTACCGCGAGGCAACGGGCGACGTAGTTCCCGCCGTCGTCGTTTCCACCGCCAGTCCTTTTAAATTCAACGACAGCGTTCTGGCAGCCCTTGCCGGGCCGGAAGCGCTGATTGGCAAATCGGCCTTCGCGGCCGCCCGTGAGCTCTCCCGGTTGACCGCCAGTCCGATGCCTCCCTCGCTGGCCGGGCTTGAGCATAAAGCCGTAAGGCATAAAGCTGTCTGCGATCCGGACGAGATGAAGACAATGGTCGACGAGGCTTTGGCCAGGGAATAGAAAAGAATTAAGGATAGGGGAGACAGAATGGATTACGCCCAGAAGATGCTAGAGAAGGCCGCCAGGGCCCACTACAATCTGCCGGTGCCCGTGCTGGCGGAGCACGCCGTGCGCGCCGGCGAAGGCATGCTGACCGCCAGCGGCGCCCTGCGCGTCACCACCGGCAAGTACACCGGCCGCTCGCCCAACGACAAGTTCGTCGTCGATTCGCCGACGGTTCACGCCGCCATCGACTGGAGCAACAACAAGTCCTTCGCGCCCGAAAAGTTCGCCAGCCTTTACGAGCGGATGCTGGCCTACGCCGCAGGCCGCAATCTTTACGTTTTCGACGGCTTCGCCGGCTCGGGGCAAGAGCGGCTGGCTGTGCGCTTCATCAACGAATTCGCCTGGCAGAACCTCTTCGTCCACCAGCTGTTCGTGCGGCCCGACGCGCCGCCCGTTGACCCCAGGCCGGACTTCACCGTCATCTGCCTGCCGGGCTTCAAGGCCGACCCCGCCCGCGACGGCACCAACTCCGAAGCGTTCATTATCCTCGACTTCGCCGCCCGCCTTGTCCTCATCGGCGGCAGCCACTACGCCGGGGAGATGAAGAAGTCGGTCTTCACCTGCATGAACTACGTCATGCCCTTAAAGGGCATATTATCGATGCACTGCTCGGCCAACATCGGCGCCAAGGGCGACGCGGCGCTGTTCTTCGGCCTGAGCGGCACCGGCAAGACGACGCTGTCGGCCGACCCCGGCCGGAAACTGGTCGGCGACGACGAGCACTGCTGGTCGGATAGCGGCATATTTAACATCGAAGGCGGCTGCTACGCCAAGTGCATCAAGCTCAAATACGAGACCGAGCCGCAGATCTGGGAGGCCATCCGCTTCGGGGCGGTGCTGGAGAATGTCGTTATCGACGAGGCCACCCGCGAAGTGGACTACGACAGCGAGGCGATCACCGAGAACACCCGCGTCGCCTATCCGGTCGACTATATACCGGGAGCGGTCATCCCCGGCGTGGGCGGCCACCCCAAGACGATCGTCTTTTTGACCGCCGACGC